>JACPDY010000119.1 GCA_016183775.1 Bacteroidota bacterium | reverse complement strand
TTACAGGTTAAGCACCAACCGTTGTTACCAAACATACAAGCAATTGTGTGTGGGAGTACGAAGATGAAAATTTACGCTCTTAACCTGTTCTTAAAAAATTGAATATCAATGCTTAACTAAATTATATACAGATGAAAACAGGTATCGCGCAAGGGATGCGTGCGGGAACTTCTGGCTATTCGGGGCAAATAATATAACCAGCCGCTGGGGAAATGACCTGTGGTACTTTAATGTAACTACAGAACAGTGGACGTGGCTAAGCGGAGATGACAACACCGTACCGCCTGCACCAGCAGTATTTGGCGCAATTACAGTTTCAAATCCGGCCAATAAACCAGGAGGAAGATACGGAGGAACAATGTGGGCGGATAATTCCGGGAACCTATGGGTCTTTGCGGGAATGGGATCAAGCTTTAGCAGTTGGAATGATCTGTGGCGCTATGTGCCGCCGCGTTCATTTTCACAATCGCAGATCAATGCCACCGCTTGCAGTCCCTGCAATGGAAGTGCAACTATTAACTTCTCCTGCGCCCTTGGCAATTACAGTTATGTATGGAGCAATGGAAGTGCTACATTAAACACAACAAACAATAGCAACACTATTTCCGGCCTTTGTCCCGGAACTTATACTGTTACCGCAACAAGCAGCTGTGATCAATCGCAAACAGCAACATTTGTGATAACCGGAACAAGCTGTAATCCCTGCACATTAACAGGCCAATTCATCAAAGGTGCTGCAAATTGTTCAAGCTGCGGCTGCAAACAATGGATTATGGTAAATGCTACAGGAGGAACAAGCCCTTATATTTACACCTGGTCGGATGGATATACCAACAGGTATAACAATGCATTGTGCCCGGGTACTTATAATATAAACATTAAAGACAAAAATGGATGTAGTGTGAATATGAACCTCACCGTACCATGAAAATACCGCTGATTATGATTTCTTCCATTTAATGGAACAACCTATAGCCTTTGTCATACCTGGGTTAACAGACTTGCCAGCGAGAATATTATCTATAGCACTTTCAACATATTTTTCTTTCACCCCTGCTTCATCATCTGAATTGTCATCGATCGCACCAATGTACTTAACCACGTATTCCGATTTTTCTTTTTGCAGGATAAACACATGTGGTGTTTTAGTAGCTCCGTAAGCTTTAGCCGTTAGCTGGGTTTCGTCAAACAGGTAAGGGAATGCGTACTTCTTTTCAACAGCAAGCTTCTGCATGTTCTCAAAACTGTCCTCAGCTACAACTGCCGGATCATTCGGACTGATGGCGATCAGCGGAAACCCTTTGCTTTTGTACTTACTATCCAGGGCCATAATACGGCTCTCATACTTTTTTGCAAACGGGCAATGATTGCATGTAAATACCACTATTATTCCTTTAGCATCTTTATAATCAGCCAATGACACCATCTTACTATCGATATTCTTCAATTTAAAATCGATGACTTTGTCGCCTATCTTATAACCGTCGGTGGTGGTAAATGATGCAAGTATAATTGCTGAAGCAATGAGAACTGTTGTTATTTTTTTCATTTGTTTAGGGGGTATTTGTTTTTAATTGAGTGATTGAATCAATTTCTGTTTGTGTAAATTCTCCTTCTTTAAAAAACATCTTTTGTCCGTTCTTATACATCACAGTGGCGGGAATGGAGCCGCTCCATGTGCTGTCCACTTTATCTATCCACACATTCGGGTTCCCGGCATTAAGCAGCAGAACCTCCTGTTTTATCTTTTTATTTATCGTAAATGTCTCAACAATCTTTAATTCCTTCAACGAGTTAAGACTCACAAACAAGAACTTTACTTTTTTACCTGAAAATTTTTCAGCTGCTGACTGAAAATAGGGTAACTCCTGTATGCAGGGCTTGCACCAGGTTGCCCAAAAATTTATAACATACAGACTATCGTTATCTTTCTTTATCGTCTGATTTTTCAATTGTTCCATATTAACCACACTTACCCTATTTTCGGCAAGCGTAAATGATAACAAAAACACTACCCATATCAATTGTATCCTTAACAGCATAACTCTTATAAAGTTATAATATATATTGTTGTTGAAAAACATGCTTCTTGCCCGGCCAAAGCTATTTTATATAGCATTGACAACAAATATGTTACACTTAGATTTGTCAGAAAAAAGCATACCAAAACTTATCCATTCAGATCACTCAATTCGGACAAATCGTCTAACTTTACTAATGACACCTATAATTCATATACTATTATATCATGCAAAAAAAAGCACTCTTACTATCGCTGCTTGTAGTATTCGTCGGACACTCAGACAAATTGTCCGCCAATAAAATAACAGCAACTCCCGGGAATTACACAACCTATATATCAGGTCTGCAACCCGGCGACACACTGTTTTTAACAGCCGGAAATTATACTAACGGCCTTACCTTAAACAATATTAACGGTACAGCTTTAACGCCCATTGTTATTATGGGCACAGCGGACGGATACACTTCTGTACTGCAGGGCCGCTCCTGCTGCAATACGGTTAGTATTACAAAATGTTCTTACCTGGTGGTCCGAGACTTTAAAATTGATGGTTTGAATTTAGCGGTTGACGCTGTAAAGGCCGAAGGAACAAAAGGAAATTGGGCGCACCATATTACTCTTGAGAATAATTATATTATTAACCACGGCAACAACCAGCAAATTGTCGGCATAAGTACCAAATGCAGTGCATGGAACTGGATTATAAGGGGTAACACCATTGTTGGAGCGGGTACCGGCCTGTATCTTGGCAACTCAACCGGTGAAGCTCCATTTGTTGCAGGGCTTATCGAAAACAACCTTGTTATGAACACTGTTGGCTATAATATGGAAATAAAACACCAGCTTGATACTGTACGGGATAATTTTGCTGGCACGGCAAATGATAATCAAACTACCATCATCCGCTACAATGTGTGGAGTAAGGCGAGCAATGCCTCAACAGGAGCCAATGCCCGCCCTGTTGTATTACTCGGAGCTTTTCCAGGAACAGGTTTCGGCACCAATGATCATTATGAGGTTTACGGCAATTTTTTTTACGAGAACCCTGTCGAGGCCCTTATACAGGTGACCGGAAACACAGCACTATACAGCAATATATTTGTCAACCACCAGGATCCCGGCACAAGAACCGTTTACATCACCAGTCATAATGGGTTCAGCCCAAGAAATATAAATGTGTTTCATAATACAGTTTTGTCTAATACCTCAACCGGAGGAATTCGCTTATACAACCCTAACACCAGCTTTAACCAATATTGTTATGCAAATGCGGTACTTAGCAAAGCAACACCGGTGAGCGGCTTCACTAATGCGGTTAATGATGTAACAGATACTTATGCTAATGCCGGAAATTATATCAACTCGGCGTCTACCACACTTTCCTCACTCGACCTATATCCGAAGAGCGGACAATTACAAGGCACTGCCACAAGCAGTACATTATTCCAGAGTTTTACCGATTGGGATAAGGATTTTAACCGCACGATTTATAACTGGACTTATCGCGGCGCCTACTCCGGCTCGGGCACAAATCCAGGCTGGCATTTGCAAATGGCAATTATGACTACCGGCGGAACTGTTACAGGTATAAATAACAATTCAGCAATAAATGATTTTTTAGGAATGGTCTACCCAAATCCGGTCAATAATAGTTTTGACCTTGATCTGGATCTTGAAGAAAATTCAAACATTAAAATACTAATTACAAACCCGGAGGGACAAATCCTTAAAATGGTACGCGCAGGAGAGATGCCGTCCGGTAAAAATAAAATAACTGTCAATACACAAGAACTTGCTTCCGGATTCTATTTACTCAGCGCCCAATTCAAAGACAGAGTCATCACAAGAAAATTTTTAATTTCAAAGTAAAATATCTTTATTCAGGATAGAAAAGTATTCAACAGAATGGCGGATTATATTGCACAAATAGAGGACCGTATCAACAAAATAAAAAACCTCCCCGACAGCATCCAAAAAGTCGAGCAGATGTTTCATTTGTGCCGGTTTTATATTGAAGTTGATATGGAAAAATGCATCGCCTTGCTTTCAAAAGCAGTGGAAATAGCAAATCGCATCAATTATAAACCCGGAGAAGGCTATAAGGCCATGTACGCAGGATTTCACCTGTGGACACAGTCACAATTCAACGAATCGCTCGCCAAAGGAAAAGTAGCGATCAAAATATTTGAAGATGCCGATTGTAAAGGAGGTCTTTCAGAAGCATTGAGCTTTAGTGCCTATATCCATTGGGACATGGGTAATTATGATATCGCCTTTGAGTATGGCCTTAAATCATTAAAGCTTGCCGAAGCTGCAAAAAGCGAATTGGGAACCGGCTGGGCCCATCATGCATTAGGTGTTTTTTATTCAAACCTGAAAGATCATTCAGAAGCACTGGCTCATTTTAAAAAAGCACTTTCAAGTTTCGAATCTGTAACGGAAGAAGAAGTTTACGGAAGGGCAAGGGTTCAAAGTGCAATGGCCACAGTATATATTCAACTTGGAAATCTGGACGAAGCAATCGGACTTATTAACAATACACTTGAGACGTATGAAAACCTGGGACAAAAAACCGGCTGCGGAAGAGCGCTTAATGACCTCGGCGTAATTTATAAAACTAAAGGGGATCTCAGGCTGGCCGAAAAATATCTGTCACGCAGTCTTGAAATACGGATATTAGTTAATCATAAGCAGGGAATTATCACAACAAATACCGAATTAGGGGAGTTATATCTCAAAGAAAAAAAATACCCGCTTGCCCTTGAAAAACTGGAGCAAGCATGTATCATTGCCGAAGAGCTGAATGTAAAGCCAAAACTTACCCGTATACATAAGCTCATCGGCGAAGTATATAAACAATCCAATGAACCCAGGAAAGCCATTGAGCATATCGAATTATCCTTTAAAATAAAAGGTGAAGTTTCCGGCGAAGAAGCCAACAATCGCTTAAAAAATCTTCAAACACAGTTTGCGACTGAGCGATCTGAGCGTGAAGCTGAGATCCATCGCCTGAGACATGTAGAGCTTAAAAAAGTATATGATGAGATCGAACAAAAAAACAAGGACATAACGGACAGCATTAATTATGCGCGCCGCATTCAAACCGCGATCTTACCCAAACAAAATTCACTCGATAAATTTCTTCCCGAGCACTTTATATTGTATAAACCCAAAGACATTGTCAGCGGTGATTTTTATTGGGCAGCTGAAAAGAATGGTAAAAAATTTGTTGCTGCGGTCGATTGCACAGGTCATGGTGTCCCGGGTGCTTTCATGAGCATCATCGGCATGGCATTGTTAAACGAAATTGTAGTGGAACGTGGTATTCCAAAGCCTTCAGAAATTTTAAATCAGTTGCGTGAAGGTGTTATTAAATACCTGCAGCAAACAGGAGCGGATGAAGAAAATAAAGACGGCATGGATATTGCTCTTCTTGCATTTGGCGCGGAGAATGGAAGATGGAAGATAGAATACGCAGGCGCGAATAATCCCCTTTGGATAATTCGCAACGCAAATTCAGAAGCTGAATTCACTGAGATAAAAGCAAGCAAACAACCTATCGGAGTTCATATCGGAACTGCACAATCATTCATTAATAATGACATCGAAGTTAATCCGGGTGATCGACTTTATATTTTTACAGATGGTTATGCCGACCAGTTTGGAGGCCCCCATGGAAAGAAATTTAAATACAAGCAGCTTCAACAATTGCTTATGGATTCATCCAAAAGATCATGCGGACAGCAAAAGGAAATTTTGAATTCTACCTTCGACAATTGGAAGGGTAAACTGGAACAGGTCGACGATGTTCTTATTATTGGAATACGATTTTAAAAATGAGAGCTGCTATACTTATTGTTTTTTTATTCATTTGCCATATTGGAATCTCACAGGGCAATTGGGCGCTTGGAGCAGGCGGAATTTATAATTTTCAAAGCAACGGAATAGCTGCTGAACTCCGGGCATTTATACCGGTTACGGAACGCATCGCAGTTTCACCGCAGATACACTATTTTTTTCCTTTCAATGATATTCACGAATATTACGCCGGACTGGCCCTTCAATATTCACTTTTCCCTAACCGTATCTGGACCATCTATCCGCTCGCGGCCGTTTATTATAACCGCTGGCAAAATTCAGATGACTTTACAGGAAGTGTTGCCAAAACCAATAATATTTCTGAAAAGGCAGGGATCGGCATTATGAAAAATACTGGCTGCTTAAGACCTTACCTGGAACAACGCTACGACTTTAAATGGAAAGAGTTTAATCTGCACCTTGGTATTTTATTCTATTTTGGCGATTGCTATACCAGGTCACCCGATAGGTGCCCTGCTTATCAATAACAGGCAGATTATTATCTACGCAGATCGAATCTTAACAAATCATAACCATCATAAAAATCAGCGTTCTATATTTTTTTGCTTAACTTTAATACGCCCCAATTAAATAGCAGAAATCTTGTAATAAATCCAGACAAAAACATAATTACCATGACTAACACATCTTCAAGATTCACAACTTTTCTAAACCCGGGCATTCTGACTAACATTGTCAGGATTGCTTTTTTACTGGGCATCATTATTTTTTCTTCCTGCGCCAAGAAACGGGCAGATACAAAAACAGGACCGGATTATGCTTCTCCGGCTTCATTTTATAATCAATACAAACAACCTGAGCAGACCTTCACTGTTGATACTCCCGGCACAGCACCTATTATCGGGAAAGAAGGAACCATACTTTCGGGTGATGCCAGCATTTTTATGTATCCGAATGGACAAAGCATTACTTACCCGTTTACGCTTAAACTGATTGAAGTGTATACTATAAAAGACATGATCCTTTCCAACCTCCCTCCTATTGCCGGAGGAAAAATAACTGAAACAGGCGGAGAAATAAGAATACGCGCATTCAAAGGCACAACAGAACTTGTGTTGAAGCCGGGAAAAAAATATTCAATGTTATTGGATACCAGCAGCACCGCTCTTCTTAGTGCAATGAGTGTTTTTTATGGTTTCACAAATGGCAGCCTCAATGATTGGACCAGCAATGTTGCCAATCTTGATGCATCTATTAACCCAGACCTCCTCTCCGCGGTAACCAACACTGCTGCTCCTGCTTATGCAATGGACATTGCCCGCATGGGCTGGGTAAATTGTGCGAGGCTTTTCAGCAGTGCAGCTCCTACCACAACCATCTCATTTACCTCCCAGGGAACCAACACTCAAAATATTGATGTATTTCTCGTTTTCAAAGACATTCACAGCATGATGCAGGTATATAACCTCACATCACAGCCAATTCCTGTCGGAACAAAATTAACAGTGGTGGCCATCAGTAAAGATGTTAACCAAAACAACTCAATGGCCTACCAGGCGCAGGACATTACTGTTACCAGCGGCATGCAGGTTACGCTTAACCTCGCATCTATTACCGACGCGAATTTGCTGGGGCAGTTGGTGGGGTATAAGTAATTGTCTTTAGACAAGTTAATGACATGAAAATAAATTTCATTATACTTGGAATGGCCTTTTGATTCTATTAATCCGCTGGTGGGACACTTTCTTAAAAATCTTCCATCTCAACAAAATAAAATCAATGACAATCCCAGCCCGAAGAACATCCGCCCCATCCTAAACATAGTCATTTTCTAATAGAAATCGATATTTTTCGATTAGTAATCTAATATTATCCGATATTTTTCGATTGGTAATTGAAAAAGCGCTATATTTGCAGTAGTATGAATCGTGCAAAAATACTTACATCATTAATACAGCACCTGCCTGATAAAAGGCATAGCATACTTATTGGAGCCCGGCAAGTTGGCAAAACCACCGTTGTAAAGCAATTGACGGAACACCTTAAAAAGAAAAATAAGAAAGTATATTACCTCACTTTTGAAGACCCTGAAATTTTAGGAGAAGTTAATTCACATCCCGAGAAAATATTCAATTATACATTTCACCCGGAAGATTTAAAACCTGCCGAGCGGATGTATGTAATTATTGATGAAGTACAATACGCCGCAAATGCCATAAACCTGCTGAAATTTTTATACGACAAGTATGAGAGCAAGGTAAAAATTGTGGCCACCGGCAGCAGCGCGTTTTATATCAACCGCGATTTTAAAGATTCGCTTGCCGGCAGAAAAAAAATATTTGAATTATATACCCTATCCTTCACCGAATTTTTACATTTTAAAAATGCCGGCGATCTGATAAAGGAATACGCGTTGATGCAAAAGCGCGTAACGTACAGATCATTAAAAGAAAAACAAATACGCCTGCTTTTTGATGAGTATTTAAACTATGGCGGCTACCCGGCTGTTGTTCTCGAAAATGGCCTGAATAATAAAAAGGAGCTATTGGCTGAATTGGTAAACAGCTATATGAAAAAAGATGTGCTGGAAGCGGATGTAAGGGAAGAATTAAAATTTTTCAACCTGGCGAAAATACTGGCCAAGCAAACCGGGAGTCTCGTAAATCAACATGAATTATCCAATACATTAAAAACAGCCGTTGGTACAATTGAAAACTACTTGTATTTATTACGTAAATGTTTTCATATTCATTTGCTTCCACCCAAATACAGCAACATTAGAAAAGAATTGACAAAAATGCCAAAAATATATTTTCACGACCTCGGAATGAGAAATTATTTATGTAATACGTTCGGGAAAGTTGATCAACGGCCTGACAAAGGTGAATTAACTGAGAATTACACTTTCATTCGTTTGCGGGATATTTATGGCCCGGATGCTTTAAGATTTTGGCGCACCGCAGACGGTAATGAAGTAGATTTTATAATTGAAGAGCATTTAGATAGCGGAAAAGCCTATGAAGTGAAATTTTCCGAAACGGAATTTAAAGCAAGCAAGTACAAGAAATTTAAAGAAGGTTATCCCGGTTTTAATTTAAAACCATTGGTTTATCAAACAGAGACCCGCAAAGCAATGGATTTATTACTATTGTAATCACCGCTGTTCCCCATTGATCCCCTTCAGCACTTCCGACCCGGGACAAAGCACTTCTTTAGTAAGTGCGTTCAGTGGTTTATCACTTGTCTGGAGCAAATGGTGCAGGTCAACGGAATCAGGTTTAATATATAAAAGACCGGTAAGAATTTCACTCTTTGCCTTCGCGTTCAAAACAGCATTAATCGCTGATTGCCTATCGAGCGGATCCCAATCCTGTGCAAGCTTACGCAATTGAATAGATGAACCATCGTGCATTTTAACTTTCTTAGATGTTCCTTCATCATAATTTGCGGTAATCTCGGCCATTTCAGGAACAAAATCTATTGTAGCGGTTGCGTCCACATGCTCGCGTACATAATCGTATGATTTTGTTGATCCAACATTGTTGTTAAAAGTAACGCAGGGAGATATCACATTAATAAATGCAAACCCGGGGTGTTTCATAGCCGCTTTGAGCAATGGAACCAACTGAGCTTTATCTCCCGAAAAACTTTGCGCGACAAAAGTGGCACCAAGTTCAATAGCTAAACTCGCCAGGTCAATCGACTCAAATAAGTTAACCGAACCTGATTTATTTTTAGATCCTGCGTCCGCTGTAGCCGAATCCTGGCCTTTAGTAAGACCATAACAACCATTATTCATCACCACATAAACCATATTCAGGTTGCGGCGTATAACGTGCACAAATTGCCCCATACCTATTGAGGCTGTATCGCCATCACCGGACACACCAAAATAAATAAGATCACGGTTTGCGAGATTGGCACCTGTAGCCACCGAAGGCATTCGACCGTGTACAGAATTAAATCCATGAGAATTACTGAGAAAGTAGGCAGGAGTTTTTGAAGAACAACCAATGCCAGAAAGCTTAGCCAAACGATGCGGCTCAATATTCATTTCATAACAGGCCTGCACCACACCCGCACTTATGGAATCGTGTCCGCAACCAGCACACAGCGTTGAAAGCGAACCTTCATAGTAATCAATGGTATACCCTAATTTATTTTTTGGTAACTCAGGGTGACGAAATTTCGGACGAACGTATGTCATATTTAAAGGGCCTTGTTCAATTTTGGTGAAGGTGTTAAGCTTTGGGTCACCTGCTTCAGAATATGATCCGCGGTGATCGGAAGACCATCATAATTCAAAACAGAAATAAGTTTCTTCGGATCAGCTCCCAATTCGATCATCAATAAGCTGCGTAATTGCGCATCTCGATTCTGCTCAATAACAAATATTTTTTCGTGTGAATTAATAAAGTCTTCAACCGTCTTGTTAAACGGGAATGCCCGGAGTCGCAAAGCGTCAACAAATATTTTCTGCTCCTTCAAAAGATCGATCGCTTCTTCCGTTGAATACGTTGAAGTACCAAAGAAAATAACACCGTGCTTAAACTGATTCTTATCCTGGTAAGCAACCGGTGAGGGAACCATTCCTTTTGCCGTGTTCCATTTCTTAACCAGCCTTTCCATATTACGTTGGTAGGCTGCTGAATCTTCAGTATAAACCGCGTATTCATCACGCGAGGAACCTCGGGTGAAAAATGAACCCTTTGTCGGATGGGTACCCGGGTAAGTACGATAAGGTATCCCGTCGCCATCAACATCCAGATAACGTCCGAATTTCTGTATCTTTTCAAGATCATCAGAGGTCAATACCTTTCCTCTTTTATAATTACGTTTATCATCCCATTCAAGCGGAGCCGAAATATGATCATTCATTCCGAGATCAAGATCAGTCATCACCATAACCGGGGTTTGCAATTCCTCTGCAAGATCAAAAGCGTCAGCCGTCAGCTCAAAGCACTCTTTCGGCGTGGAAGGGAAAAGCAGCACATGCTTTGTGTCGCCATGCGATGCGTAAGCTGCTAAAAACACATCTGATTGCTGGGTACGTGTTGGCATACCTGTTGAAGGTCCTGTACGCTGAACATCTATAAGCACAGCAGGCACTTCAGCAAAATAAGCAAGGCCGAGAAATTCATTCATCAATGATACTCCCGGGCCACTGGTGGATGTAAATGACCTTGCGCCGTTCCAGTTAGCGCCGATAACCATCCCAATCGCCGCCAGTTCATCTTCAGCCTGCACTATTGCGAAATTCTTTTTGCCTGTTTTTTTATCAACGCGGAGTTCATTCGCGTAATTACCAAATGCCTCAACTACTGATGTTGATGGTGTAATGGGATACCACGCAGCCACTGTTGCTCCCGCATACACAGCGCCAAGCCCACAAGCTGCATTTCCTTCCATCATGATATGATCACCGATCAGGTCACGGCGTTCAACACGAATATCCAACGGATATTTAAAATTCTTATGGATGTAGTCGACTCCCATTTGCAACGCTTTTACGTTCATTGGAATGAGCTTTTCCTTCCCTTTGAATTGTTCCGCCAAAAGATCTTCAAGCACCTTAAACTCAATGTCAAAAAGAGCAGCAAGCGCGCCTACATAAATAATATTCTTAAACAACTGGCGCTGGCGCGGATCCGCATAGGCGGCGTTACACATCTCCATCAATGGAATACCAATGTAATTGATATCCTCACGAATATATTGTGAATGCAATTTCTTCGAATTGTCATATAAAAAATAACCGCCCGGCTTTACACTTGCCACATCGCTTAACATACTTTGGGGGTTAACAGCTACCACAAGATCAATCCCTTCCCTGCGGCCCAGATAGCCCTTCTCACTTACACGCACTTCATACCAGGTAGGCAGGCCTTGTATATTGGAAGGAAAAATATTTTTGGGAGTTACAAAAATACCCATCCTGAAGATGGCTTTTGTAAAAAGAAAATTGGCGCTCGCTGATCCTGTTCCGTTAACATTCGCAAACCTTACAACAAAATCATTCACCTTACTATTGCTTACTGACATGCTTTCCCTGCTTTAGTAACATTATAAAAGAATTTTTGCATGTCCCATGCCGAAGTAGGACAACGCTCTGCACACAAACCACAATGCAGGCAAACATTTTCATCCTTCACCATAACCCTTTTGGTTGGAAGCGTTTCGGACACATACAGATCCTGGGTGAGGTTAGTAGCCGGTACTTTCAGGTGCTTACGCAATTCCGGCTCCTCTTCATTTTCCGTAAACGTAATACACGATGTCGGACAAATATCAACACAGGCATCGCATTCTATGCATTTGCTCGTGGTAAAAACCGTTTGCATGTCGCAATTCAAACAACGTTCAGCTTCTTTGAATCCGGTGATATGGTCAAATCCAAGCTCAACCTCTTTTTTACGGTTTGCAAGGGTTAGCTTTTTATCGGCCTGCGGAACAATATATCTTTTATCCGTCACCACCTGGCTATCATAAGCCCATTCGTGTATCCCCATTTTCTGGCTTACAAGATTCACATAAGGCGAAAGGCGTTTATTTATATCTTCCTTTTTGCATACAAGGTCAATGGACACAGCAGCCTGATGCCCATGAGCTACAGCCGTAATCACATTCTTTGGACCGAAAGCAGCGTCTCCGCCGAAGAAAACTTTTTTATGCGTGGAAGCAAACGTAACTTTATCCACAACAGGCATGTTCCATTTGTCAAACTCAATTCCAAGATCACGTTCGATCCAGGGAAAACTGTTCTCCTGCCCTACAGCTATCAACACATCGTCCGCTTCAATAACTACTTCCGGTTCTCCTGTTGGAACCAATTGTCTTTTACCCTTATCATCATAAACTGCATGCACTTTTTCAAATTTCATGCCCTTCAATTTGCCGTTTTCAATGACAAAGGATTTCGGAACATGATTATCAATAATCGGAATATCTTCGTGCTGAGCATCTTCTTTTTCCCAGGGAGAAGCTTTCATTTCGGCAAAAGGGCTGCGTACAACAACCTTTACCTGTTCACCACCTAACCTGCGCGCAGTACGGCAACAATCCATAGCGGTGTTTCCTCCTCCAAGTACAATTACTTTTTTACCGATCTTATTGGTGTGTTCAAACGCAACACTACTCAACCAGTTAATTCCAATGTGGATGTTGGATGCACCTTCTTTACGTCCCGGAATATCGAGGTCGCGGCCCTTTGGAGCACCGGTACCAATAAAAACAGCATCGTAATTTTTATCGAGGATCTCCTTCAGGCTTGATACGTATGTATTGAAATGCGTATGAATTCCAAGGTCAAGTATATAATTCACTTCTTCATCAAGCACCGATTCAGGAAGACGAAAAGCGGGGATCTGGCTCCTCATGAAACCTCCCCCTTTTTTTTGCTCATCATACAAATGGATCTCATATCCCAATGTAGCGAGGTCGCGGCCAACAGTTAACGAAGCAGGACCAGCACCTAACAAAGCCACTTTTTTACCATTTGGCTTGAATGGCCCTTGTGGCATGTGCTTTTTAACATCTCCTTTGTTATCGGCTGCAACACGTTTAAGGCGGCAAATTGCTACCGGCTCTTCCTCTACCCGAACCCTACGGCAGGCAGGTTCACATGGACGATCACAGGTACGACCCAGAACTCCGGGAAATACGTTAGAATCCCAATTGATCATATAGGCCTCGGCATATTTTTCCTCCGCAATAAGTCTTATATATTGGGGAACAGGTGTATGAGCAGGACAAGCATGCTGACAATCAACCACTTTGTGGAAATACTCAGGGTCTTTAATATCGGTTGGCTTCATTTCCCAGGTTAATTTTTAAGAATGCTTTCAAAAATAATATTTTTTACCATAACATCATACAGTTTAGACAGCGAAATCACAATATTTTAGGGGGTCTGCTTTCCTCCCGAAACATACTGAAACAATCGAAATAAGGTTGATATTTTTCTAATACCGATGCCCGATATATTTTAGTCTAAATTTGAACAGTTTTTCTCTTTTGACAGGTATTACACCACAGACCCTTTATTTTAGCGGATGGTATAACTATAAAACTAACCTTTGAATTATTATTTTTCTTCTGCAAAGTTTAAAGATTGTAAAGTCAGAAGCCTGCAGGCAGGGAACCTGCATTATTTTTTCATTATAGTTTATGTGTTTTTTGAAAAAAAATCATGTAGGTTTGAGACATAAACGTGAAACATTGAAAAACAGATCGTTTTTTCTCCTGCTTCTTCTCTCATTATTGCCTTACTTCCATCCGTCTTGCTTTGGGCAGTCGGCTAATGGGGGTATAATTGTGGTTGAAGGGCTGGTATCGGGTTACAACCACGACCCTACGCGAAAATTACTTCAGAAAGAAAAACCAATCATACTTGAAGGTACGCTTGAAAGAGTTGCAATTAATGTATTGGAAAGCGGAACATCAGTATTTACAGCTCTTACAAACAAAAAGGGTGAATTTGAGTTGCGGTTGGCCCTGGGCAAGATTTATCGGGTTGAACTAACAAAAAACGGCCGTACAAAAACCATTTTCCTTATCGATGTACGCGCTGTTCCCCCGGAAATAGCTGCAATCGGCATAAAATTCATCGGAGCCGAATTGGTAATGAATAGCTTTTTGTCGAAAGATACTACCCAGGTAAATCAACCTTTTGGCAGGTTATACTATGATGTGCGAAAAAAAATGATGGACTTTGAGCCGGCACAGGTTAAGGTTAAAAGCGGGCTCTTTGCACGGCAGGAAGAACCAAACACATCTGCATCACTGATGAAGCGGGCGGTCCTGAAAAACAGGGACAATGTAATTAATGATCAGAAAAACATATTAACAACGGCGCAGGTAAAAAAATGGAAAAAGATGACAAAGCCGGTACCGGCAACTACTACTGAAAATACAGAGACGCCTCCTCCGGCTGATACCGTACGCAAATTTACTTCCAGGTTTAAATTAGGTTCCAATATCGGGGTAGACCAATTCTCAGAAGACTTTATGCGATCGCGCGAATCTGAAATCGAAGCGGCGCGAAAACAACTCGAAGAAGATAAAGCAAACGCCAAAACAGCCGAGGACAGCCTTCTTATTAAAGGAAGGGAAGAGCTGTTGAACGCAGCTGTAATTGAACTAAGCGGCGCGAAAAAGATGATCGCAATGCAAAAAAACCAGATCACCACTCAGCGCAATTTATTATACCTGGCCATATTCAGTTTGGCACTTGTGTTTGCCTTTCTGTTCTTTCTTTTCAAACACTCCAAAGACAAAAAGAAAAACCACATTTTACTGAAAGAGAAAACAAAAAAAATAACCGATAGTATTAATTATGCCAAGTACATTCAGCAATCTATTCTGCCGCAGGAAAGTGATATTCAAAAATTACTCCCGCATTCATTTATTTACTATCAACCCAGGGATATTGTAAGCGGCGATTTCTATTGGGTGTCAGCGATCGGGAACAAAATAGTGATAGCGGCTGTCGACTGCACTGGGCATGGAGTTCCCGGGGCATTCATGTCATTGATAGGCAATACATTATTAAATGAGATTATAAACGAGAAAAAGATAGTTGAACCTTCTGCAGTTTTAGAATTATTGCATGCAGGTATTTTTAAATCCCTTAATCAAAATGCAAGCGAGATCAATTGCCAGGATGGAATGGAAATGTCGCTATGCGTGATCGATCACCAACAAAAAATAATCCAGTTTGCCGGCGCAATGAATCCAATATATATTGTCAGGGGCAATACCCTTACCATTATTAAGGCCGATATGCAAGCCATAGGCGGTATACGATCGGCGGCGCGAAAAAACACTGCCGTTGAGTTCAGCACACAACAGATCCCAATACATGAAGGCATGACCTTATACATGTTCACAGATGGATACATGGATCAATTCGGCGGCACTGACAACAAGAAATTCAACACACAACAATTTAAAAAAATGCTCCTTGATATTCAGCCATTGGATATGGACAAACAAAAGCAAACCGTTGAGCAAACCATGAAAAACTGGAAAGGAAATTACAAACAGATCGATGATATGCTGGTGATCGGGTTGAGGTTTTGAAAGTTGTATTTACAAAAGGGATGGGAACAAATTAAATAACGATGTCGGAAATAACCATCCAAAAACTCACCCCAGCCGACAATTTAATCAATCAAATAGCCTGATATATGCGAAATAGGGTTCAAACAAAACTCTAATATACCTTCAACTCAAACGGAATACTCAGCACCGATTTAAATTCCTGGCCTTTTATCTCCATCAGTTCATCGCCTTCTTCATAAAACCAGATAACGTTCACTTTTTTACCTGCTTTTATTATACCTTCAAGTGTTACCAGCAGATCCGATACCTGCTTAACAGAACTTGAATTAAAATACTGGAGTTTGATCTGAAATTCCGTGTCCGGGTTGGGGTTCTGAACGTAAGCCTTCACCCAGGAAATAACTGGCCGGTAAAACTCCACAGCGTCTTCAGGCAATGATCTGCCGCTAATGACAAACTCATTGGCTTCCTCATCTAAGGTAACTTCTGGCGTATCTTCTGTTCCTTTAAGCTTTAACGACTTTCCCATGACATAAAGTTACACAGTAATGTTCAATGAAAAAAATGACAGTGTATCTGTAACAGGTATAAAAGTATGTTTTATTTTCTCACTGCTGTACTTACATATTTCAATAAGGCCCATACCCGCACCCTCACCGGGAACACTCTCTTTTTCCAATAAGGTTGATCTGTAAACTTCGGCCAGAGCGGCAGGGTCAAGGGCCGAAACCTCCTTCAACCTTATTTTTAGCGGCTCCACTTCGTTGTTGTGAATGAAATTACCCGCGGTAAGTGTGTATTTATTGTTCTTAACGGCTATTATAAATATACCCTCACGCATACCATTATGTTCCGCGGCATGTTTGCTTATATTCTGAAGTAATTCAACCAGCATATATACTGCCTTTTTGCTAAGTTTAGGTAACTTCTTCTGTAAATTCATATTGGTTTCGATAAGCTGCAAAACAGGAAGGATGGATTGTTGTGAAAAATCTCCTTTACGAATCATCAGCACATTTTCAGCCAGCATAGCGTTATACAATTCCTTGGTGCTGTTAAGTGTAATGGCTGAAGGCAAATTAGTTTCTTCCTTTGAGGCCAATACCCGGAGCTGCATATAAAAAACCGAGAAGTAGAAATTAACAAACTCAAAATCGTATTCGAGGCGGCAATCGGATCTTCTCGCCATTTCTATAAGGCCCAATCCCGCTCCGCCCTTTTCAGAAAATTCATTTACGGCAAGGGCACTGATGTATGCAGCCTTCAACTCCTCCTGTGAAAGCGTATTTATCGACTTGAGTTTTGACGTTAATCCTGCCTGTTTCTGATTATCAATTAAATTAGTTGATGCTATATAAAATGCACTGCCAATGTTTCTCAATAAAAACATCTTCGGTTTATTGTTGGTTCTGTTAACCAGATCTGGCTTATCCGCATGACGGATGATATTCTGAAAACATTCGGCGATAAGAAACGAAAGTTTATTTTTAAGCACTTGCGACTCACGAACACTCGTATCATTAATCCGCATAAGGGTTGAAGTGAGTTCATCATCAAACTCTCCCAGGTAAATAAGACTGAATTGATCTTTTTCCAGCTTATTAAAATACCGGTATGCTGCTCTTGGCTCCATTAATAATTAAACGTATTGAGGTCTCGCAATGTTTTGTGTGAATTTAGTATAAAATCCTTTTATCCCAAACTATGCATTAGAAAAAGCTCCAGTGCATGACGATTAAGAAAATTATGCTTTCAGGTTTTATTTCATTGCTACCTTTTGGGTGATTTTCAAATCGGGGGGTAAACCCAACTAAAGCAGATAACCGAAAAGGTCATAAATCTGCGTATCTTTTGTATGATTCCTATCACGCTTTTTATGCCAAAAAAAAACATGCCCGCAGGCATGTTTTTTCAATAGTCGAAAATTTATACTTTCGAATCAGATAACTCTGACATTTGTAGCATTCAGACCTTTTGGGCCACTTTCTACTTCAAATTCCACTTTGTCATTTTCACGAATGTGTGCGCCGTTTAAACTTGACGAATGAACAAAGACGTCTTTTTCACCAGACTCAGGTGTAATGAAACCAAATCCTTTAGTTTCGTTAAAAAATTTTACTGTACCTTTTTGCATATTTTTATTTTTAAATTGGGCGACAAGATATTAATATTATTTGACATCCTGAGAAAAGATAGTCAAAAATATAATAATTAGCTTATTATCAGATACTTATTGGGTTGTCCTAATGTAACACAGTACCTAAAATTGACTGAAACAGGACCATTCCGTCCATATTACCCAACTCAGGATCGGAAGCCCGCTCGGGATGAGGCATCATTCCGAACACATTTTTACCGGCATTACATACCCCGGCAATATTATCAAGTGAACCATTCGGGTTAGATTCCGGAGTTACATTACCTCTATCATCACAATAACGGAACAGCACCTGTCCATTCTTGTTTATTTTTTCCAGGCCTTTTGCATCAATAAAATAATTTCCCTCTCCATGTGCAATAGGAATTTTAAGCGCCTTATTTATCGGAATGCCTGATGTGAGTAAAGTCTCATTATGCTCGGCTTTAATGAATACATTTTTACAAATGAACCTGCGCTCGGTATTATGCAGTAAAGCACCCGGCACCAAACCGGCTTCGCATAAGATCTGAAAACCGTTACATACGCCAAAAACATATCCCCCTTTTGCCGCATGATCAATCACCTTCTCCATAATCGGCGCAAAGCGTGCGATCGCTCCTGAACGTAAATAATCCCCGTGGGAAAACCCTCCTGGAAGTATAATAAAATCGCAATTCTTCAGGTCCTTGTCTTTGTGCCATAACTCAACAACATCCTGTCCCATTACATTGCGCAGCGCATATATCATGTCCTGATCGCAGTTGGAACCCGGGAAAATAACCACACCAAATTTACTCATGATCGGTCTTGTTTTTGTTTTTTGAAGAAGTAAACTTACAAAATTACCCCTAGTTAAACATTAGAAAAACTATTGTTTTATTCCTGCTTAATAACTTATGCTAAAATGATTGTACGCAATAGTCAATATCAGCATCCATATTACTATTTCGGCTACCCAAACCATCCTTGCCCATAAAAAATAACCTGTTATAAGTACCAACAGGGGTAAAAGAGCCACAAAAAAATAAATATAACTCAAGGTCGGCGTAATGAGCAAAGTAAGAGCGCCAATTACAAACAACCAACGTAAAACAGCTATTGTGCTCCTGTGCTGCACCGAACGGTTGGCGGCATCGGCACCACGACCGATCGAAAGCACAGCGGCTATTCCCACAAACAAAATAAGTTCCGAATAAGGCTGAGCCATTTCCCCGCTGAATGCTGTATCCCGATCAATAACAGGAAATAATACCCGATCGATCCACAGGTATTCGGTCCCTTCAAATAAAAAATACCAGGTATGCACATAAATATATGGCAGCAAAAAACCCAATATAACAATGGCCCACAGGCGCCACGAAAAAGGCAAAAGCACGAGAACTGCGATCAGGACAAAAATGATCAGCAATGCAGCAGGGAAATAAAATAACGAAGCTATTGCTATAAGGAACCCCGCATCGAAACAGGGCGAAAGGGCAGAAGTATTGCGGTAAGTAGCCAAAATACGATTCAAAGCCAGTAAAATAAATATATTGGCGAACAAACCCGGGTGAAGCCGCAATAACTCCGGCGAAAAGGAAGTGAAAACAATATACATCAATACAGGTAAATAGGAGCGTTTACCGGTTATTTCATATTTATCAATTATATAGTTAAATAAGAACGCCTGTATGATCAGTAAAATGAACGCAACAATGGTACATAAAAGGGGATAAGCCAACAAAGGGTTCACCACCAATTCAAATAAAGGCATCTGGTGTTTTACAATAGGCAGGATTGGATGAATAAAAGCAGGCAGCCACAGCAATACAGCTAAAACAGGGATTATAATAATTAAAACAGGCTGATGTGACCTGAAAAAGCGAACCAGCATTTTAAGGGAATGATTTTATACAAATTTTCAATTTTATTTTTACTTTTGTGGAAATAGTACTTAAAATCGATTAACAATGACAGACTTTTTTAACGGATTTGGCCACTTGTGCCAAAAATTCTTCAAGATCATGCCACATGTTGGCAATAAGTACAATTTCTTTATGATAGTTGTTGGCTTTATCGCTATGATAATCTGGCTATGGGTACAAGGCAAGTATTCAAAGAAAGCGCACGAAGAAGGCACGTTGGAATAAGCCTATGCTTACTATATATTTAAAATCCCGTTCAGGATAATGGACGGGATTTTTATTTTAGATCTGAACCGATGTCTTTCCGATAGTACTTTTCATCATACTTGATTCTCTCAGCATTTCCAAAACTCTTTTGCAAAGCTTCATTTATAGTTGAGCCAAAGGATGTGAGCGCTAAAACCCTGCCTCCATTTGTTACAACACGGCTTCCCTGTTGTTTAGTGCCGGCATGAAATACCAGACTGCCTTCAACTTTATCAAGTCCATCTATCACCTTCCCCCTTTCGTAATCACCGGGATAGCCACCAGCCACAAGCATTACCGTTGTCGCGAACCGTTCATCAACTTCAATTTTTTTTGTGCTTAAATTTCCATTTGCAACACCTTCAAACAGATCAATGATGTCTGACTTAATACGGGGTATAACCACTTCGGTTTCGGGATCGCCCATGCGGCAGTTGTATTCAATAACATAAGGTTCACCGCCAACATTCATCAGGCCAATAAAAATAAATCCTTTATAAACTATTCCCTCTTTTTTAAGTCCCTTTATTGTGGGGATCACAACCCGCTCTTCAACCTTTTTCAGAAACTCCGCATTGGCAAACGGAACAGGTGATACAGCACCCATGCCTCCTGTATTTGGACCTGTATCGCCCTCTCCTATTCGTTTGTAATCCTTGGCCGCAGGTAAAATTTTATAACTCTCGCCATCCGTTAAAACGAAAACAGATAATTCAATTCCTTTTAAAAATTCCTCGATCACCACTTTCGCGGAGGCATCACCGAATTTGGCAAGCGCCAGCATTTCATTCAATTCCGCTTTCGCTTCATTGAGCGCAGTGGGAATAAGCACTCCTTTACCGGCAGCAAGTCCGTCCGCTTTTAATACATAAGGAGGTTTTAATGATTCCAGGAATTTTAATCCTTCTCCTAATGTTTCTTTTGTAAATGTCTGATATGCGGCGGTTGGGATATTATAACGCTGCATAAAACGTTTCGAAAAATCCTTGCTGCCTTCCAATTGCGCCCCATCTTTTTTCGGGCCGATTACCGTAATGTGCATTAATTTTTCATCCGCTAAAAAAAAATCGTGTATCCCCTTTACAAGAGGTGTTTCAGGACCAACAATAAGCATGTTGATGCCATTCTCAAGTACAAATTTTTTAATGGCTTCAAAGTTCGTTTCCGGAATAGCAACATTTGTTCCGTATGCCTGAGTACCCGCATTACCAGGTGCTATAAATAGTTTTTTAAGTTTTGGGCTTTGTGCCAATTTCCATGCAAATGCGCATTCACGGCCACCGGAACCAATTAAGAGGATATTCATAATTATTAGAGTTGGCAATTGACAATTGGCAATTGGCAAAAACACATTGCCAACTGCCAACCGCCAACTATTTTTTTACAAAGGGATATTCCCATGCTTCTTCCTCGGCAATACATCAACTTTATTTTCCAACATTTTAAATGCTTTCAAAAGTTTAACCCGGGTATCTTCAGGCAATATCACTTCATCAATATAGCCCCGTTCTGCAGCACGATAGGGGTTCGCAAAATGTTGAATGTATTCCTGCTCTTTCTCTTTAAGTTTAACTGAAGGATCTTTAGCTTCCGATATTTCCTTTTTGAAAATTATTTCTGCAGCTCCTCTTGCTCCCATCACGGCAATTTCCGCAGTCGGCCAGGCGTAATTCATATCCGCTCCTATGTGTTTGCTGTTCATCACATCATAGGCTCCGCCGTAAGCTTTACGCGTAATAACCGTGATACGCGGCACTGTTGCTTCACAAAAAGCGTAAAGCAATTTAGCCCCGTTAGAGATAATGCCATTCCACTCCTGGTCGGTACCGGGTAAAAAACCTGGTACATCTTCAAACACAAGTAATGGTATATTAAACGAATCACAAAAACGAACAAAGCGTGCCGCCTTCACGGATGAATTAATATCCAACACACCAGCCAGAAACGCGGGCTGGTTAGCCACTATGCCAATACTTCTTCCGCCGAGGCGGGCAAAGCCAACCACAATATTCTCGGCAAAATTCTTATGCACTTCATAAAATGTATCGCTGTCGATCACCCCACTGATCACATCACGTATATCATACGGCTGATTAGGGTTTTCGGGTATAATAGAATTAAGCTGGGGACGCTTTTCATTTCCTGAAATCTCATATTCAAGAGCCGGGACATCATCCTCACAGTTTTGAGGCATGTAGCTAAGCAGTCGCTTAATATTATTTATGCATTCCACTTCATTGGCGCATGAAAAATGTGTTACACCTGATTTGGTTGAATGCGCGGAAGCTCCACCCAACTCTTCCGATGTTATTTCCTCATGTGTAACAGTCTTCACAACATTGGGACCTGTAACAAACATGTAAGATGTATTTTCCACCATTAAAACAAAATCGGTTATGGCGGGGGAATACACCGCGCCACCCGCACACGGACCCATAATGGCGGATATTTGAGGGATAACTCCCGATGCCCTTGTATTACGATAAAATATATCGGCATAGCCGCCTAATGAAACAACACCCTCCTGTATACGCGCGCCGCCGCTGTCATTAAGGCCGATCACAGGAGCGCCATTTTGCATAGCCAGGTCCATGATACGGCAAATTTTCTCAGCATGCGTTTCGGAAAGAGAACCTCCAAACACAGTAAAATCCTGAGAGAAAACATATACTAAACGGCCATTAACGGTTCCAAAGCCTGTTACAACGCCATCTCCCAAATATTTTTCGCGCTCTAAGCCAAACTCGTTGGAACGATGTGTTACAAACATCCCGATCTCTTCAAAAGAACCCTCATCCAGCAACAGGTGCAAACGCTCACGCGCGGTTAATTTTTTCTTTTTATGCTGCGATTCAATACGGGCCTGGCCTCCTCCCAATTGTGCTTCAGCAATCTTTTTATTAAGGTGCTCTATCTTTTTTTGCATATGCTTCCGTTAAACATTAATCCTGTCTAAATATAACCAAATCCTCTTTCAAAAATAGCAAAATACCGGAGCAGGTCGGCAGGTCTTTAATTAAAAAGCCCCTCCAATAATTATTGAAAAGGTCTTTAATCATAACCCTGGTGTAAATCTGACTTTGTATTTAAAAAAATGAATTGTGCTTCTATTTCACAAGGGCATACATCTGTCCGTCAATATAATGACCTTTCTTCTCATAGATTTTTTTCATCATTCCTTCGTGCTTAAAGCCATTTTTCTGAAGGATCCGCTCAGATGCTTTATTGTTCTCAAAAACAACAGCCTCTATCCTTATCAAGCCAACGTAACTAAAACCATAGTCACAAAATCGCTTTAATGCTTTAGTCATTATTCCATGCCCGCGGTAAGGTTTAGCCATCCAATATCCCAGTTCATCGCGATGCGAATCAATGCCATAATTCAGCTGAAAACCTATACAACCCATTACCTCTCCGTTATTCCTGCGGATGATCCAGGATAAATTACGGCCATATTTTTTCCGCCTTTCCCTGCATTGATTCAAAAAATCTTCAGCGTCTTTTTCCGTATAGGGGTGGGGTATCCGCAGCGTGTTGCGATAAATGTCTTCATCATTAAGATATTGCACCAAAGCGGGTTTGTCGGCATCCACCGGGGCTGAAAGATACAGGTCATCATTGATCACAAGCTTTTCCATAGCAATATACAATCCCCAAAAATACTTTCAATAGCGTATAGCAAAATAACAGCTTCAATTCTTTTGTTAACTTTAAAATGTTAAAACCACTCTCCTTTCCGTTCCTCTGTGCCTGAAGCGGAAAGGAAGACAAAAGAAGTATTATGTTTGTTGAACACACATCGTCCTCATTATTCCGCAAGGGCTGCATTGAAGTCATTTGCGGCTCTATGTTTTCGGGCAAAACAGAGGAACTTATCCGCCGGCTTAAACGCGCACAAATTGCAAGGCTTAAAGTTGAAATTTTTAAACCCGCGGTAGATACCCGTTATAATAAAGAAAAGGTTGTTTCACACAATTACAGTGAGATCCCTTCTATGCCCGTTAGTGACTCGTCGGAAATACTAAAAAAAGCTACAGCCACCGATGTAATTGGTGTTGATGAAGCCCAGTTCTTCGATAAAGGGCTTACGAAAGTTTGCACAACGCTTGCCAATAAAGGAATACGGGTTATCATTGCCGGACTGGACATGGATTATAAAGGACGTCCCTTTGGCCCTATGCCTTCATTACTGGCCTGCGCTGAATATGTTACCAAAGTACATGCTATCTGTATCCGTTGCGGAGACCTTGCTAATCATTCATACAGGAAAACAACAAATGATGACCTTGTGATGCTTGGTGAAACAAGCAATTATGAGGCTTTGTGCAGAAGTTGTTTTAATCAAAATTCTTAAAAGAAAAGGTTAAATTTGTCTTTATGAACAAGAAGGATATATACCAGAAAATCAAAAATTACTTCGTTGATAAACCGGTAAAGAAGATTTCCGTATTTGGTTCCTATGCCCGTAATGAGCAAAAAACATCCTCAGATATTGATATCTTGGTAACTCCGGAAAGGCCGCTTGGACTTATGGCTTTATCCGGATATAGAATTGAATTAGAAAAAATACTTGGACTTCATGTTGATCTAGGTACTGATAAAGGCATCTCCTCTTTTGTTATTCCTTACATACAAAACGACATAGAAATTTTGTATGAAAAACCCTGAGCGCGACTTTGTACGATTACAGCACATCAAAACTGCGATTCTTCTTATCGAAGAGTTTTCGGCAGGTATGGATGCCAGGGTGTTTTTAAAAGACACACTCAGGCAAGCCGCGATCATTCGCGAATTTGAAATAATCGGAGAGGCGTCAGCTAATATTTCAGCGGAAACAAGAAAACAATTCGCAACTGTTGAGTGGGAAAAAATCAAAGGATTCCGAAATTTACTTGTTCATGAATATTTTAGAGTTGATGCGGGTGAGGTTTGGGCAACAATTCAGATTGATATTCCTGCTTTAAAAGAACAAATCACTTCCATTATTAAAGTCTTTGAAGGTACATTGTGAAAGGAATGACATCTTTCAAAAAAAACTACATGTACTCATCAGCACAAATAGCCGCAATAATAAATGCCTCACATTCGGGCGAAAGTATTGACGGCATACGACACCTTGTTATTGACAGCCGGAATATTATCTCGACGCATAGCAGTTTGTTTTTTGCCATCAACGGGCAGCGGCATGATGGACATAAATTTATTGCTGCGCTTTATGAAAAAGGAGTACGCTGTTTTGTTGTTGAACAATTACCGGAAAACGCTTCAACCTATCCTGAAGCCTGCTTTTTGAACGTCAAAGATAGTGTTGGAGCACTTCAGCAGTTGGCTTCTTATCATCGTAAACAATTCAATATTCCTGTTATTGGCATAACAGGCAGTAACGGAAAAACCATTGTAAAAGAATGGTTGTACCAACTTATGCGGGAAGACAAAAATATTGTCCGCAGTCCTAAAAGTTATAACTCGCAGGTAGGTGTTCCCATATCAGTATGGCAATTGAACAAGGAACATGAGCTTGGAATTTTTGAAGCCGGCATATCCATGCCCGGTGAAATGGAAAAACTTGAGAAAATTATCCAGCCTACCATCGGACTTATTACCAATATAGGTCAGGCGCATGATGAAAGTTTTTCCGATCACACTTTAAAAATGCAGGAAAAACTCAAATTGTTTAAGAATTGTTCTTCATTGATCTATTGCAAAGACCATAGCGGGATACACAAACAAATACAGACTGCGAAACAAAAAAACACATTCAGTTGGTCGATAAAAACAGGGGCCGATTTGATTATTACAGGTATCAAAAGAAAACCGCATGATACAAGTATAGAAGGCTTATTTAAAAAGAAAACAATTGAAATTGAGATCCCGTTTACCGATGATGCCTCCATTGAAAATGCTATAAATTGCTGGGCAACACTTTTGCACTTAAACTATTCGTCTGCGCTCATCTCTCAGCGCATGCAGCTACTGAGCCCTGTCGCCATGCGTTTGGAAATGAAGGAAGGCATCAACAACTGTTCGATCATTAATGACAGTTACAATTCCGACTTAGGCTCATTGAACATCGCGCTCGATTTTTTGAACCAGCACAAACAACACATCAAAAAAACAGTTATACTTTCCGATATTTTACAAAGTGGAAAAAACGAAGAACGACTATACAAAGAAGTGGCACACCTGCTGGAAACCAAAGGCATTTACAGGCTGATAGGCATTGGCAAAGCCATTGAGCGGCAATCAAAATTATTTACGATCAACAAACATTTTTACGACAGCACAGAAGACCTGTTAAAGCATCATGGTGATATCGGCTTTCATGATGAAGCCATCCTGATAAAAGGCGCGAGGACTTTCGGGTTTGAACGTATAAGTAAACTGCTGCAACGAAAAGCTCACGAAACTGTGATGGAAATAAATCTGAATGCTGTTGTGCATAACCTGAATTATTTCCGCTCTAAATTAAAACCAGGAACAAAGCTCATGGCTATGGTAAAAGCTTCTTCGTACGGTAGTGGCAGCTACGAGATCGCGAATGTATTGCAGTTTCATCATGTTGATTATTTAGCGGTGGCGTATGCCGATGAAGGAGTTGAATTGAGGAAGGCAGGAATTACACTACCTATAATGGTTATGAACCCGGAAGAACAAGGTTATGATGCGATGATCGAATACGGACTGGAACCGGAAATTTTTTCCATGCGGATTATCCGATTGTTTAACGAAGCATTGAAACGCAATGTGGCTTTAACCAGATCTGATAAACCCGCTGCTATCCATATAAAACTGGATACAGGTATGCACAGGTTAGGGTTTGAAGAAAATACACTGGATGAATTGATCGCATTTTTAAAAGAGAATAAAACCATTCACGTTCGATCAATCTTCTCTCACCTCTCATCAGCTGATGAAGCTAAACATGATGATTTTACAAAAGAACAAATTTCACGGTTTGAAAAAATGCAGAAAAAAATTGCAGCTTCGCTTAACTATCCTGTATTAAGTCACATGCTTAATTCCGCGGGCATCAGCCGTTTCCCACAAGCCCAGTTCGACATGGTGCGTCTGGGCATTGGTCTGTACGGCATTGGCTGCAATGCGGAGGAGCAAAAACAATTGGAGTTCGTGAATACACTTAAAACCACCATATCGCAGATCAAAGACATTAAAGCAGGAGAAAGCATTGGTTATAACCGGAAGTTCTTTGCGAAAAAAGACATGCGTATTGCCACTGTCCCCATTGGCTATGCCGATGGATTAAACAGAAGACTAAGTAATGGCAAAGGCAAAATGATTGTGAACGGGCAACCCGCACCTATTGTTGGCAATGTATGCATGGATATGTGCATGTTGGATATTACAGGAATTCCCGCAAATGAAAGCGATGAAGTTATTGTGTTTGGAAAAGAATATCCTGTAACGCAATTCGCGAATGACGCAGAAACTATTCCTTATGAGGTATTGACGAGTATGTCGAGAAGGGTGAAGCGGGTTTATTACCAGGAGTAGCCTCGCCTCACTGCCTTTGCCGAAATAGATACTTATTTTCAAGCTGCCCGTTAATCATTGGAACAGCAAACCTCCAACATCGTTTTACTAAGCCCGAAGGGCTAAAAACAGCATATATCACTCATACAAATCATCCTTGTAAATTTCAAATTTAATTTGAAATTTACAAGGATGATTTGTATCTTTGAAATATGATTCAAAGACAAATTCAGATTAACATTGAGCGCCAATTGAAACTTTTTCCTGCAGTAGCTGTGTTGGGGCCAAGGCAGGTTGGGAAAACAACACTCGTAAAACTACTCGCCAAAAATCAGAAAAAAACTATTCACTACCTCGATCTTGAAAGGAGCAGCACGTTTGATATAGTTAAGCGTGATGCGGAAGGATACCTCTCGGCATTTATGAACGATTGTGTTATTATTGATGAAATACAACGTATGCCTGAATTGTTTCCTTTACTGCGTTCACTTATTGATGAGAAACGTAAACCGGGACGCTTTATCATTTCCGGTTCGGCTGCGCCTGAATTGCTTAAAGGTGCATCGGAAAGCCTCGCCGGGCGCATTGCCTATAGCCATCTCAACCCAATTGGTTTGCATGAACTGCCCAAAAACATCTCCATGCAGCAGCATTGGTTAAGAGGCGGATTCCCACAGCATTTATTACTGAATGATAACGCCTCGCGTTACGACTGGATGGATTCTTTCATCACTACTTACATTGAAAGGGATCTGCCTTTTTTGTTTGATGTAAAATTCTCGACAGTTACCATGCGTAAGTTATGGCAAATGCTGGCACATTTACAAAGCGGTATACTTAATGCCGAAAGCCTGGGCCGCTCACTGGATATTACCGGCACAACCCTTAAACGCTACCTCGATTACCTGCAAGGGGCTTTTATTATTAATAAGCTGCCTCCTTTTTATGTAAACATTGGCAAGCGATTGGTTAAAGCTCCTAAAGTGTATATAAGCGATAGCGGCATTTTGCACTTTTTACTTAATATACATACCAACAAAGAACTCCTCAGCCATCCATCCCTCGGTGCATCCTGGGAAAGCTATGTGATAAGCCAGGTTATGTACGCTAAAAATAACCGCACTGATGCATTTTATTACCGCACGCAAGCCGGCGCGGAGTGCGACCTCGTTCTCGCACGCGGCCAAGAAGTGAAGGCCTGTATTGAAATAAAACACAGCAAAAGCCCTGTACCTACTAAAGGGTTTTACCAATCTATGAAGGATTTGAAATGCAAGAACAATTTCATCATCACTTCTGATGACACTGAATACACTACAAAAGAGAAAGTAAAAATTGTGGGATTGAGTGTCTTCCTGAAAAAACACCTGCCGGGATTAAAATAATCATCCTTGTAAATTTCAAATTGAATTTGAAATTTACAATCTTATCAGAAAATAAATAAAAAGACATCCGATCTTCTCGCTTATACTAATGATTTTATTAGGGAGATAATCCGGTATGATCAATGTTTTCTTATTAATTACATCCTATCCTCACCCAAATGCCTTCACAAAAACATACAAATTAAACCCTGGCTTGCCGGAGGTCTCCTCAATCATTTTCTGAAGATCAACCTTATGAATATCCTTCATGCGTTTATTTTGGATAAGACGATAGGCTTTTTCGGTGAGTAAATACGAGCGTTTGCTGTTTACTTTTTCTTTGTGAAGTTTGTCAATGGCTTGTATTAATTCTGATGTCCCTTCATCACTGGTGGCTACGGCTTTAATTACGGGCACCTCTGTCTCATCTTTTTCCAGGCGTGAGTGAACAAGTGTAATAATATTTTTAATGAAAGTACCGGCCCCATCCCGATCGGATTTATTTACTACAAAAATATCGGCGATCTCCATTACCCCCGATTTAATGGTTTGTACTTCATCCCCTGATTCAGGCACAAGTACAAGTATAGTCAGGTCGGCAAGGCCTACAATTTCAACTTCGCTCTGCCCTACTCCAACCGTTTCAACAAACAAATAATCGAAATCAAAACATTTCATTACATCCACCACTTCAATTATTTTAGCCGATAAACCGCCTAATGAGCCACGTGTTGCCAGCGAACGGATAAATACATTTTCATTATTAAAATGATCAGCCATACGCAGTCTGTCACCTAACAGAGAGCCAAAATTGAACGGGGATGTCGGGTCAATAGCAATTACACCAATCTTTTTGTTTTGTGTAGTTAGTTGCTTTATAACAGAATTAATGAGTGTGCTTTTTCCCGCACCGGGAGGGCCGGTAATACCGATAATAGGAATGCTCCTTTGTGCCTGCAAAGAGGTGAGTATTTCCTCATAGCCTTCCAACTCATTCTCAACAATGGTGATGCAGCGGGCTAAGGCTTTTTTATCGCCTTGCTGTAATTGAAGAAGGAGTTCCTTTATATTCGCACCCATTACTAACAAAGATAATTAATTTGCAGTGTTGACAGACCGTAGACAAAACTTCATTTTGCACGCAAAGGCGCAAAGCTCGCAAAGGCTTTAAATTGGAGCGGTTTCCTGTTTTCTCTTTGCAAGCTTTGCGTCTTTGCGTGAAACCATGAGGGATACCTTTGTGGAATAGCCATATGATGCTATGCAGATTAAATAATATTAAATTTGTGCAAGATGATCCAATTATCAGTCGTAATAATAACGTATAACGAAGAACGCAACATTGCCCGCTGCCTTGATTCTGTAAAAGAAATAGCGGATGATATTGTTGTTGTTGATTCTTACTCGACCGATAAAACTCCGGAAATATGCAAATCAAGGGGGATACGTTTTGTGCAACATACATTTGAAGGACATATAGAACAAAAGAATTGGGCCATTACCCAGGCTAAATACCCTCATGTACTGTCGTTAGATGCTGATGAAGCATTATCTGTTGAACTTCAACGATCAATAGCACAGCTAAAAAATAATTGGAAGCACGATGGCTATTACATGAACCGTCTCACAAATTATTGCGGAAAATGGATCCATCATTGCGGCTGGTACCCCGATCGTAAATTACGATTATGGGATTCACGCAAAGGCAAATGGGGAGGATTGAACCCGCACGATAGATTTGAAATGACCGGCCCTGATTCCAAAAGAGGATTTTTAAAAGGTGATATTTTGCACTACGGATATTATACCGTTGAAGAACACTTTAATAAGATCGGCTACTTTACTGATATATCTTCCAAAGCCTTATTCGAAAACGGGAAGAAACCATCTCTTTTAAAACGATTTGTGAGTCCGGCTGCGGCATTTTTGGGTGACTACGTTCTGAAACTCGGTTTTTTAGACGGGTATTATGGTTTTGTAATAAGTAAAAGCTCCGCGATCGCCACTTACCAGAAATACAATAAACTGAACAGGCTATTTAATAACTCCAAATGAAGGTATTGCACATTTCATCGGAACCAGAGTGGCGTGGCGGAGAACAGCAGCTCGCTTACCTGGTTGATGAGCTATATAAAAACAATGTTCAGCAATGGATATTATGTCTTGAAGGATCATCTCTTCACAACTATTGCAAGAAAAAACACCTGACACACCTCACTTTTTCAAGAGGTCTTCTGCATCAGATACGTGCTGCAAAACAAGTGAAGGATATTTGCCAAAATTATATGATCGAACTGATCCATATTCACGATTCGCATGCTCACAATTTTGCTGTGCTGGCTGCTGATATATTCTTCAACCCCACTCCACTTGTCCTGAGCCGGAAAGTGGCATTTCCAATAAGCAGGAATTGGTTTTCAAGATATAAATACAATCACAAAAAAATAAAAGCAATAATTTGTGTTTCCGAAGCGGTAAAAAATATACTATCGGAGGATATCCGCAACAAGTCAAAACTCTGTACCATTTACGACTGTGTAGACCTGAATAATTTTAGCGGAGGCAGATCAGGGACGCTTCGCAAACAACATAACATTGGTGAAAACGAATTAATAATCGGAAATATAGCCGCACTTACTTCGGAAAAAGATCATATCACATTCATCAATACAGCCGAAGTGCTTATTAAGAAAGACGTAAAGGCCTGGTTTATTCTTGTCGGAACAGGAAATGAAAGGAACCCGCTTGAGTTACTTATAAAACAGAAAGGTCTCCATGATAAAATTATTTTTCATGGCTTTGCGTTAGATATTTCCGCTGTATTACGCGACTTGGATATTTTCCTTTTTACTTCCAGGAAAGAAGGACTGGGATCTATCCTGCTGGCATCGTTTGCCGCCCGGACACCTGTTGTTGCAGCTCAAACAGGAGGCATACCCGAACTTGTGAAACATAACGAAACAGGCTTACTTGCTCCCATTGGAGACGCAACCCGGCTGGCAGAAAATATTATTTCACTGATAAAATCACCGGAGCTTAAAGAAAAAATCATTGTAAATGCTTCTACTTTTGTACAGCAATTTTCGAAAGAGGCCATAAGTAAGCAGATGCTTGATATTTATAAGGAAATTGTGATTAAGTAATCTTAATTGCCCTTCTCTCTTCCAAACAAAAGCAATGCATTAAAGAAAGCGAAAAAGGTAACTCCCGGCTGGGTCTCAAGAGTATCTTCGTTTAAGAAAGAAAGCACAACGATCAGAAAAAACACAAAGTAAAAATAATCATTCCACATTCTATGCCACATGAACGGGCAGATAAGTGTTATTAAAAACCACGCCAACCCGGATATTCCGAATGCTACAGCAATTGACAAATACTGATTGTGCGAACGCAGCCGATGATGTACATCTAGTGGTGAATTCATTTCAGTGTATTGTTCCGCATAGACATTTTTTATATCGCCTGTTCCAACACCGAAAACAGGATGCTTCTTAACAATAGACCAGCCTGCTTTCCAGAACTCCAGCCGCATTACTGCCGAATGACCATTAATATTGGCTCCTCTTTTATAATCCTCAAACTCCCACAACGTTTCCATGATTCGAATTGTTACGGCAGATTTTCCAAGATAATTAACGTTAGCAATGCCATTTTCAATTGCACCCACCTCTTTGTCACCCAAAGAACGAACAGCAGCAGCATCTTTCTTAAGTCCCTTTGAAGCCAGGTATCGCACAAGGGTGTATTGCACCAGGTCACCTCTGGTGTTCTTCCCATTAAAGTCTATTGTTGATCGCTCATTCCAGGCCTGCTCAAGCTCTTTCCAGCATATATAAATCCAAACGGGGTACCCATTTTCCTTTTGAGTATTAGTCGTATCATTCTCATATATATTACCTGATGCGGTAGTTTTTTCAAGTTTTGAATATTCTATCGGAGGAATGTCTTTGCCCGGAGTTACCAGTGGTTTAATATATAAGATTACACCGGTGACCATAACTAAAACTCCAAAAACAGCTACAATCCTAGGCAATAATTTCTTTAATGTAAAAATAAAATAGAGCATAAGGGCAAAGGTGACAAATACCAACGCAACAATCCCGGTAAGGGAATCAAGTATGGTCATGAATATGATCAGCCAGGTTATCACAACTGCCAGTATAACTTTCGAAAAAATAGACGGATCAGAATACAGGTACCATGCTGAAATAAAAATGGAAAGGCAGATCAATAAACTAAAACGGATATGCGAAATAAAAATAGAAATATCGCGAATGTCAGTCACCGGATTTTTGGCATAGATCATCCCGCAGTACACCCCCATACTGATAAATGTACCCACCACAACTGATGCAACAAAAATCGCCATCAACCAGTTAAACAATTGCTTTGAAAGGGGCGCAGAGGTTGAGATCAGCAACGGCAAGACAAGCAGTGGCGCCTTTATGCGTATATCCTTGAAAGCATACTCAAAATCGCTGGTGTAAAACAGGCCCAATAGGTGCATGAGAATTACAGAACTCACAAGCACTGCCATTTTATTCTTCCAAAAATATTTCACTTTTTGAATTATTCCGCCTTCGAGAAGCCAATTTCCCAAAATAATGAACTGTCCTATACTCATTAAAAATTCGGACACAGGCATACCAACAGCAACAACAGATAAACCAAAAAAATAGATCCACTTGTGTGTTTGAGGATGGAATAGTTGCATGCAGTTAATCTAACGCAGCAAAGGTAAATTAATTGTGTGAAACCGGATGTTGATTGTTAGTTGCGTCGCCTGACAACAAACAGTCAACAACAATATCGGAAGATTACTTAAAAAGAGTATACACCACAAAACTCGCCCCGTAAGCCATTATCCCCATATAAAGAAACTGGATGACAGGCCACTTCCAGCTTTTGGTTTCCCGTTTTACTACAGCAAGGGTACTCATGCACTGCATTGCAAACGCAAAAAATATCATCAAGGAAAGTCCTACTGCCTTTGAGTAAAGAGGCTCTCCTGTAGTCACATTTTTTTCAATCATCATTTTTTCACGGATAGACATTGTATTTTGAGCATCTCCCACGCTATATATGGTCGCCATAGTGCCCACAAACACTTCCCGCGCCGCGAATGATGAAATTAATGCGATCCCTATTTTCCAATCAAAACCTAACGGAGCAATGGCCGGCTCTATGGCTTTACCAAGCATTCCTGCATATGAAGCTTCGAGTTTTTGGGCCGCGATGAGCGCATTATTGTCAGCCAGATCGCTGGTTGGCACTGTATTATACCTGCTTTCAATTTCAGCAAATTTGCCGGATGGCCCGTGGGATGACAGCACCCAAAGAATTACTGAAATAGCAACAATTACTTTACCTGCATCAAATAAAAACACTTTTACTTTATCATAAATTGTATATGCAACATTCGTCCAGCGCGGAGCGCGGTACACAGGAAGTTCCATAATAAAATAGCTTTTCTCTTTTGTCTTTATAATAAACTTCATTACTAAGGCCGCCGCCATTGCCGCCATGAAACCGATAAGATACATCAGCATTAATACTAGGCCATGCGCATTAAAAAAACCTGAACTTGTCCCGGCCGGGAAGATCAGGCTGATAAGCAATGTATAAACAGGCAGCCTGGCCGAACAACTCATAAGTGGTGTTATTAAAATTGTCACAAGGCGCTCCTTCCAACTGCTAATGGTGCGGGTACCCATAACAGCAGGAACCGCACAGGCTACACCGCTTATAAGCGGTATTACCGAACGGCCATTCAAACCAAACCTGCGCATCAGTTTGTCCATTATAAAACTAACCCGGGCCATATAACCCGTATCTTCAAGTAAGGCAATGAAGCCAAACAACAATGCTATTTGGGGAACAAATATCACCACCCCGCTTAACCCTGAAAGCACGCCATTGATCAGCAGGTCAGAAAGCTCTCCTTTGGGCAAATACAAATGACCCAAATCTGAAAAACGTATAAATAATTTTTCCCCCCATTGCATCGGGAAAGCGGCGATGTAAAATATACTCTGGAAGATGAAAAACAATACCAGTAAAAATATCAGGTAGCCCCATATCCTATGTGTCAGTAGTTTATCCAGGCGATGTGTTAACGATATTTTATTATCAGGCCTGTCTTCTTTAACAATATCATTTACAAGAGCCGAAATAACATTATACCGTTCAATGCTTTCAACAGCAGGATTCTCGTTAGCGGGAGCGAATTTTATTGTTGATGGCATTATCAATCCACTCAATATCGTCTTAAGTTCGCTAATCCCCTGTTCGTTCCTCGCGCTTATTGGAACAACGGGTACGCCAAGCCGTTCAGCAAGTACACTTGCTTTGTCTGAGATACCCAAATGACCGGCAAGATCAATCATATTTAATGCAACAACTACCGGAAGTTCCAGTTCAATTATTTGTGTGACTAAAAAGAGATTCCGTTTTAAATTTGTGGCATCCACTACAACCACAACCACATCAGGATAATCAGGGTGATTTTTATTCTTCAGTATTTCACAAGCCACTTCTTCATCAATTGAACGGGGCTGCAGGCTGTAAGTGCCAGGCAGATCAATAAAACTGGCTTGTATAACAAGCCCGCTTTTATTCAAAAGATTTGCATAGCCAACTTTCTTGTCAACAGTAACTCCGGGAAAATTTCCTGTTTTTTGATTAAGCCCTGTAAGCTCATTGAATAAGGTAGATTTGCCACTATTAGGATTACCCGCCAGTGCAATTTTTATTACAGATGATGATCTATTCACAAAGAAAAATAAATGATTTGTCGCGGCAAACTACTACACTAAGTTTCGGTGCACTCAGTTGAAATATGCACGATTCAGCTATTCATCGCAGGTTTTACCAATATTGTAGATGCCTCTTTTTTCCGCAAACTTAATAAATAGCCTGAAACAAAAATGGCTATAGGATCGCCCATCGGCGCAATATTATCCACCACGATAGTTTCACCAGGGGTACAGCCCATCTCTAATAGCTTTAAGGACATTTCGTTATCAGTGAACGAATCAATGACAGCCCTCTCGCCCAATTTCATACTCGCCAGCGTATATGTGCCTCCCTGTTTCATTCTATGGGCTAAATTATTCATTTAAAAAGTAATGTATATACCCTGAATTAGGTATTTAGTTGTCAGCAGGTTAAAAAACTGACAACCAACAACATCTTCTGTCCTTACAGATGTGGGCAATCACAGCTTTTTGGGGTCCTTGAGTGCCTGACCTTTGAGGAGCTGCTACATGCAATAAAAAGGCAGCAAACCAATAGTATGATAAGTCTTGATAATCTTATTATTTTTATCCCTGGGTCCATTCCGCCAACTCCTATCTAAGATACCAAATTATTAGCTATTTTTAACCAATTATTGCTTATAAACATGAATTTACTATATCATTTCGGGAAATATTACCTGCTGATCAAACGCACTTTTCATAAACCCGAAAAATACTCCATTTACTATAAACAACTAATGGCCGAGATCAATTCATTAGGTATCGGTTCGCTTGGAATTGCCGCAATCATTTCGGTATTTATGGGCGCGGTTATTACTATTCAATCTTCATTTAACTTCACCAGCGCCTGGATCCCCCTTTATGCAGTTGGTTTAGCCACGCGCCAGGGTATTATACTGGAGTTTGCGCCTACTATTATAAGCCTGATCTTAGCGGGTAAGGTCGGTTCAAATATCGCTTCCGAGATTGGAACAATGCGCGTAACCGAACAAATTGACGCGTTGGAAGTAATGGGGATCAACTCTGCCAGCTACCTGATAATGCCCAAAGTGCTGGCCGCTGTTTTCATAAATCCTTTTATTATTCTGATAAGTATGTTTCTGGGAATATTTGGCGGATGGCTCTTCGGGATCATTACCGGTGTGGTTTCTTCATATGAATATGTTTATGGTATACAATATCAGTTCAAGCCTTTTGGAGTTACTTATGCATTGATAAAAACGGTGGTCTTTGCTTTTATTATTACATCTGTATCTTCATATCATGGTTATTATACAAAAGGCGGTGCGCTTGAAGTAGGACGGGCAAGTACCAAGGCGGTGGTATACAGCAGTATTTTGATCCTTGTATTTAATTTCCTTCTTACACAATTATTGATGTCGTGATCCAGGCGCGCAACATATCCAAAGCTTTTGGCAACCGGCCCGTCCTGAAGAATGTTTCATTTGACCTTGAGCCGGGTAAATGCAATCTTATTATAGGGGAAAGCGGATCCGGAAAAACTGTATTTACCAAATGTATGGTCGGCTTGCTTAAAGTTGATTCCGGCGAAGTGCTGTACGATAACCGGAACTTTACGACAATGAGTTTTTACGAAAAAAAGGTCATACGTAAAGAGATCGGTATGCTTTTCCAGGGAGGCGCACTGTTTGATTCAATGACAGTGGAAGAAAACATTATTTTTCCCCTCTCCATGTTTACTGATAAAACACAGGAAGAAAAACGTGAAAGGGCGAACTTTTGTTTAAACCGCGTAAATCTTCCGAATGCCGCATCCCTTCTGCCTTCAGAGTTAAGCGGGGGTATGAAAAAAAGGGTTGCTATAGCACGCGCAATAGCTGTTGAACCAAGGTACCTGATCTGTGACGAACCCAATTCAGGCCTTGACCCACGAACTTCTATTGTTATTGATGAGTTGATCAAAGAAATAACTTATGAATATAATATTACAACGCTTGTCATCACTCACGACATGAATTCTGTACTTGAAATAGGCGACAATATTGCTTTTTTGTACAACGGAGAAATTCTATGGAAAGGCAACAAAGAACAAATATTGCATGCCGGAGCAAAAGAGTTGGTTGACTTTGTATACGCCACTAAATTCCTGAAAGAATTCAGAAAAAGAGTTATTCAATAATTTTTGCTTTACACTATTGCAATAATTAAAAAAACCTTCCGGGATCCCGGAAGGTTTTTTACTGATATACTTATAATTATTTATTTAACAAGTGTCATCCGTTTGGTAACACGGGTTTCACCTGCAGTCAATGTATAGAAATATACACCAGCCTCCAGGTTAGTGCCATTAAATTGAATATTATGGCTTCCGGCAAACTGTCTGCCTTCATTAATAGTCTGAATTTTTTTCCCTGTAATGTCAAACACTTCGAGTGCTACATTAGCGCCTTCGATAAGTTCGTAGCTAATGTATGTGTTATCATTAAAAGGGTTCGGGGTATTTTGTCCAACGCGGATATTGTTAGCCTGCTTTTCATTAATTCCTACAGGCTGATTTGAGATAATTACGCTTACATTCCATGCAAAGTCAGCACTTGGACGCATACATGAATTTAAATACGCTCCTGTACCTGTGTACTTTCCATATCTTCCAACATGATAGTAGTCAACTCCTGAGTTTTTTGTTTTAGCAGGATTGGTAGCCTGTGTACTTTTATCATACAGATAGGCAGAATTGGCTTTTCCACCTCTCAAAGATCCCGCGAAACCATTTTTTGTTGCAGGACTCATCGGATTGGAATATTGGTATACCACATCACCTGCAGTATAATCAGTCCCCGGAATGAATGAGTAGGTAACCGCCAAAATATTATTTGCCGGAATTTTAAGGCCGCCTGCAGGCATTACAAATACATGTACGTTTGCATAAGCATTACCAACAGTGATCGTGTCGGCTGCAGTTAATACCTTTTTAAGAAATATACGGTTAGTTGCCGGACAGGTTAAGTGCGATACGTCACCATGACTGGTGGAAGAATTAACAAAAGGCGTTAGCCAGGTTCTTGGCGATATTGAACTCAAAACAGTTTGCCACACGCTTGTATTTAACGTATCAGCCCAGCATATCTCAAGTAATAACGTATCATTTACAGAAGTCCTTCTTTGATAAAAACCAACGATTAAAATTGAATCGACCTGATAAGCATCAGTGGGGGTGAGGAAAGGGACTTCATCAAAAGCAGGACCAGGGCTATAATAAGGCGATTTAGGATCCACAATAACTCCCGCACGTATATTAAATACATTTGCAGTAGAAGAACTATTACTGTATTTAGCGGTTGAGTCCATAAATAATACATTCCCGTAATAAGTAAAATCCCCAACAGGAGCATTATTTACACCCTTTTCATATTCTGCTTTTGCATATTGCCAGTTAAGCTCATAATGAAAAACCCCTGATTGGAGTGCTTTAACATTGCGCGCATTAATATCATAATTGGGTTTCCAATTCAGCATTGGGCCGGATTGCACCGGTTGTGTTTCAATGGTATTATATTGAGCCAATGTGTTGATACTCAATAAAATCATGCTAAATAGTGTATTGCTGACAAAATTAAACTTCAACCGAAAGATTTAGAACAAAAAAAATCCCCCCGCCCAAACCGGCGGGGGGATTTTTTTATTGTAGTTAAAATTACTTATCTAACAAGTGTCATGCGTTTAGTAACACGAGTCTCTCCTGCAGTTAATGTATAGAAGTATACACCAGCCTGAAGATTGCTTCCGTTAAATTGAATGTTATAGTTACCGGCAAATTTTTTGCCTTCGTTAATGGCTTGTACTTTTTTACCGGTAATGTCAAACACTTCAAGTGTAACATTTGCACTTTCAATCAGCTCATAACCAATATATGTATTATCATTGAACGGATTAGGAATGTTTTGTCCAACACGTAAATTGTTTGATTTGTGCTCATCAATTCCCACCACCTGGTTAGAAATGATAGTTTCTATGTACCAGCAAAAATCAGCACCAGGATACATGCAGGAATTTGCAAATGCCTGACCACCGGTATATTTTCCATACCTTCCGTTTGTGTAGTAATCCATGCTGCTGTTCTTTGTTTTTGCAGGATTTCCTGACAAGTCTCTATCATAATAATAACTCAGCCCATTTGTACCGTTATAATCTTTCTGGCCAGCCAGGTAACCACCAAAACCATTTTTTGTAGCCGGAGTTGTCGGGTTGCTATACTGGAACACAACATCACCTATGGTGTAGCTTCCCGGAACAAAAGTGTATGTAACCGCTACAGGATTACCTGCAGGGATCTTCACGCCTCCATTTGGCATTACTACAACAATTGCACCTGCAAAAGGGTTACCAACGGTGATCGTATCAGCTGCAGTCATAACACGCTTAACGATTACACGATTACCTGCAGCGGCAGTTAAGTGGGACACATTCCCATGTGATGCAGATGAGTTAAGTTTAGGACAAACCCAATACTGGTTTTTCCCTGAATTATAAACCTGTGTCCAGGTAGTATAGTTGGCAGTATCACCCCATGATAATTCCACTATCATTGTATCATCAACACTAACACGTCTCTGATAGTTTCCATCGATCAAAACTGTATCAACCTGATATGCATCAGAGGCAGTAAGAAAAGGACCGGTGAAAGTAGAATCGTAATAAGGAGATTTGGGGTCAACAACAACTCCTGCACGCATATTAAATGGATTGTCATTTCCGGTACTGCTGCTTGTTACAGCAGTTGAATCCATAAAAACAACATTTCGGTATACGGCGAAATTCGAGGCCGTTGCATTATCAACATTTATGTTCCACCACTCCTTAGCAGCAGCCCATACTAACTGATAATGAAATACGCCCGAACGTATTGAATTGTTATTTATTTTATTAGCCCTGCCACTTGGTTTCCAATCAACAAGCTCTAATCCGTTTTTAGCAGGACTTACGGTGTTGTCCTGCTGAGCATGCTGAGCAAATAAAGCTACCCCGGCAAACATTAAAGTACAAAAAGTAATTTTTTTCATGGTGTCGTTGTATTTAATAATAATTAATAAAACAGTTTTTACAAAAAATTAAGAGCTACGAATTTACAATTTTTTTACAAATAGCAATTGAAGCCGAATTAACTTTTATCCGCAATTAAACTATTTTCATACGATAGAATCACAATTTTGGCAGCACATAACATGCTGATTTTCAAACTAATTCTTCTATATATTGTTCGATTGGCGGACAAGAACAAACCAAATTTCTGTCGCCATGCGCATTGTCAATACGGGCAACTGAAGGCCAAAACTTATTGTCTCTTACCCATTTTAATGGATAAACAGCCTTTTCACGTGAATAGTTATGATTCCAGTCATTGCTAATTGCCGCCTTTGCGGTATGCGGAGCATTTTTGATCACATTATCCTGTGGATCGGCTTTGCCTTCAGCAATTTCCTGTATTTCCTTTCTAATAGTTACCATTGCTTCACAAAACCGGTCTAATTCAGCCATTGATTCACTTTCTGTCGGTTCGATCATTAATGTATCATGTACGGGAAAAGCAACTGTTGGTGCATGAAAGCCAAAGTCCATCAGGCGCTTTGCAATATCGCCCACCTCTATACCCGTGGTACGCTTAAACTCTTTACAATCAAGTATCATCTCGTGCGCAACACGATTATTTTTTCCAACATATAAAATAGGGTAATATTCTTTTAATACTTCTTTCATGTAATTCGCGTTCAGTATGGCCGTTTTGGTAGCCTCAGTTACACCTTCCGCACCCAGCATTTTAATGTATCCATAAGATATAAGCAATATGAGCGCACTACCCCATGGGGCCGCCGAAACAGCTGAGATACCCTGCTCTCCGCCCGTTTTGATCACCGCATGCGAAGGAAGAAACGGAACCAAATGTTTTGCAACCCCAATTGGCCCCATCCCCGGACCTCCACCGCCGTGCGGGATAGCAAATGTTTTATGTAAGTTAAGGTGGCACACATCTGCGCCAATATTGCCCGGGCTGGTCAATCCCACCTGTGCATTCATATTCGCGCCATCCATGTAAACCTGCCCGCCATTATCGTGAATAATTTTGGTGATCTTTTTTATACTCTCTTCATAAACACCATGTGTGGACGGATAGGTAACCATGAAACAGGAAAGATTGTCCTTATGCAATTCGGCCTTTTCCTTCAGATCTGCCAAATCAATATTCCCGAGATCATCGCATTTCACTACTACAATATGCATCCCTGCCATAGCAGCACTCGCGGGATTTGTACCATGCGCAGAAGATGGGATAAGGGCAATGTTCCTGTGTCCGTGGCCCCGTGAAATGTGATATGCGCGAATTACCATCAACCCCGCATATTCACCCTGTGCGCCCGAATTAGGTTGAAAGCTCATGGCCGCGAATCCTGTTATTTTTGAAAGATCCTTATTGAGTTCTTTGAATATTTGCTGGTATCCTTTTGTTTGCTCAACAGGTGCAAAAGGGTGAATATTCGCGAACTCCGGCCATGTGATCGGGCAAAGTTCCGATGCAGCATTCAGCTTCATGGTGCAGGAACCAAGCGCTATCATTGAATGTGTCAATGACAAATCTTTGTTCTCCAAACGCTTGATGTAGCGCATCATTTCACTTTCCGAATGATATAAATTAAATATCGGGTGAGCTAAGAATGGGGACGTACGCTTTGCAAAAGAAGAGGTGAGATGTGAAGCATGAGATGCGAGGTGCTGTTCAGTAATTCCATTTGATGTTTTGCCCAGTGTTTCTGCAAACACAGAAATAATATCATTCAGGTCGTCAATACCAACTGTCTGATCCAGGGCAATACCAACGGTATTTTCATTTATATAACGGAAGTTGATCTCCTTTTTCAGGGCAATGACCTCCACCTGTTTAACAGAAGTTCCGACAGGTAATTTCACTTTGATCGTATCGAAAAATAGTTCATTCTCAATGGTACAACCCAAAACTTTTAATTCATTTGCCAACGCCGCCACGGAAAAATGTACCTGTTCCGCAATTCCTTTTAATCCTTCCGGGCCATGATATACGGCGTACATACTGGCCATTATAGCCAACAAAGCCTGCGCGGTACATATATTTGAAGTGGCTTTATCTCTCCTTATGTGCTGCTCACGTGTTTGAAGAGCCATACGAAACGCCGGGTTCCCTTCCGCATCAACTGAAACACCTATGATACGCCCCGGCAGCAGTCGCTTGTATTCTTCTTTGGTAGCAAAAAAAGCGGCATGCGGCCCCCCGTAACCCATCGGAACGCCAAAACGCTGAGAGTTACCGAATACAACATCGGCGCCCCATTCACCGGGAGGAGTTAACAATGTCAGGGCAAGCAGATCGGTAGCAACAGCAACCATAGCATCGCCTGCTTTTGCACGTTTTACAAAATCTGCATAATTATTAACAGCACCATCAATATTTGGATATTGTATTAATGCGCCATAAATTTTTTCACTGAATTGAAATGTTTTCCAATCGCCCGTTTCAATTTTTATTCCGAGTGGAATTGCACGTGTTTTAAGAACATCAATGGTTTGCGGATACACATCATTTGAGACGAAGAATACATTCGCTTCTCTCTTCTGCGATTCGCGGGAACGATTATTGAATAACATTGTCATTGCTTCGGCACCCGCGGTGGCTTCATCCAATAATGAAGCATTTGCAATTGGCAGCCCGGTAAGATCAATGACCATCGTTTGAAAATTGATGAGCGCTTCCAGGCGACCTTGTGATATTTCTGCCTGGTAAGGCGTGTAAGCGGTGTACCATCCCGGATTCTCGAGAACATTACGCTGAGTTACGGCCGGAATGATCGTTCCGTAATAGCCCAAACCGATATATGAACGATATGCCTTATTTTTTGAAGCGATCTTTTTAAGATCCTTTAAATATTGATACTCCGTCGCAGCTGAGTTGATATTAAGGGACTTGCTCAACCTTATACCGTCGGGAATTGTCTGGCTGATCAGTTCATCAACAGAATTTACCCCGATCTTATGGAGCATCTTTTCTACTTCGTTCGTACGCGGACCGTTGTGACGGTTTACAAATGTGTCTTTAACCATTTTACCTGATTTTTAAGGGTAACAAATGTAATAAATTGAGTATTGATTATTTAATTCTACGTTAATTAAAACATCAACAAAAAACAGGCAGGTGTTCAAATCAGGGTATTATGTGGTTATATTCGCCTCACTTTGACTGCTCTACGACAATTTGGCAATTTTCTATTATTTGGTAACCTCTTTGTATCATTGTGTGCAGGAGCACTAACTGCCCAAACTTATTTATTATTTCACATCAGACCAAACCTCGCCTATATTGCTTTTATTTTTTTTGCAACGCTTTGTCTTTATAACCTTCAGCGGGTTGTTTTATCGCCCGCCTATGGTCAAACAATACCTTCGATAAGACATCATTGGATCATCAATCACCGAAAAACACTGATCTCACTTTTTAGTTTGGGAGGAGCCGGACTATTAATTTGTATCTTCCTCACAGGAACAACATTTTTATACATTATGACTCCCCTTGCTATTGTATCAGTACTGTATTTTTTGCCGGGAGTACGGTTGCGCAAGATCCCGGCCGTAAAAGCATTAATGGTTGCGTTTGTATGGGCTACCGTTAGTTTGTATATACCCTTACAGCTCAATGGAGAAGGTCAGTTAAATAAGGAGTTGCTGATTATATTCCCGGAGCGGCTGTTGTTTCTCTTGTCGCTTTGCATTGTTTTTAACATCCGGGACATTGAGCACGACAAGCTTTCGGCAGTGCGCACCATTCCATCTTTATACGGCATCCAGGCAGGAAAAACAGTGGCAATTGTATGCCTTCTGCTCTCATTACCCCTATCTGTTATCCTGTACCAACATAGTATTTACAGCATGTCAAATATGCTGGCAATTATTATATCAGCAATAATAACCACTGCACTTATTTTAAATTGCAGGAAAAAAAGCAGTGAATACTTTTATTTATTGGGGATCGACGGGATGATGCTTTTACAACCCTTACTGATATATTCTTGTAATTTTATTTAATGCTTCGATAAAAGCATAAGCGGTTTTCATCAGGTCGACCTCGCTATGCGCCTCTGAAACAAATCCCACTTCATATCCTGACGGCCCCAGGTATACACCTAGTTCGAGCAGTTCGCGATGCAGCAATTTGAAATGCTTCATACTATCGGGATCGATCTGTTCAGCAGCCTGAATTTTTTGCTTATCCGTAAATGCAATCCAAAAGATCGATCCAATGGAAAAAAGTTGAAGATTAAAACTTCCGGGTTTCAGGTTTTGCTTTATCTGATCAAACAAAAAAACAACTTTCATTTCGAGGTCCTTATAGAAGCCGGGCTTTAAACATTCCTTCAGCTGCGCCAGCCCTGCCGCCATGGCAACGGGATTTCCACTAAGAGTACCGGCCTGGTACACATCGCCATCAGGCGATATATTGCTCATGATCTCAGCACTTGCTCCATAAGCACCAACAGGCAAGCCGCCTCCAATAATTTTCCCGTAAGTAATAATATCCGGCTGTATGTTATAATAACCGGCAGCACCTGTAAAGCCAATACGAAAGCCGCTTATCACTTCATCAAAAACAAGAAGCGATTTATTAACAGTACATATTTCGCGCAGAAATTGCAGATACTCTTTATCCTGCAGCAACAAGCCATTATTAGCCGGTATGGGTTCAATGATGATACAGGCTATTTCATTTTTAAATTTGGCAAAGGCCTCTTCAACCGCTGCTTTATTATTCAATGAAACAACAATGGTTTCATCCACAAAACTTTTAGGCACGCCAGCCGATGAGGTATTTCCAAAAGTAACCAGACCGGAGCCTGCTTTTACCAAGAGGGAATCACTGTGTCCATGGTAACATCCTTCAAATTTTAAAATTTTATTGCGCCTTGTGAATCCGCGTGCCAAACGGATTGCACTCATCACAGCCTCTGTCCCGGAACTTACAAAACGCAGTTTTTCTATGTACTTATTGTTACTTAATATTAATTCTGCCAACTCGTTTTCCAACTCCGTCGGCGCCCCGAATGAGCTGCCATTCTCAACGGTATGCTTAATTGCATTCACAACTTTTGGGTTAGCGTGCCCCAATATCAATGGACCCCAGGAACAGCAATAATCAATGAACTCATTCCCATCGGCATCCCAAATGTGCGAGCCCTTTCCCCGCTTGATAAAAAGAGGAGTTCCGCCAACCGAACGAAATGCCCGCACCGGGCTATTGACTCCGCCAGGAAAATACGATTTGGCCTTTTCATACAAGGCATTTGATCTGTCTCTCTTCATGACTTTTCCACTTTTGCTATACAAATATATATCTTTGGGCCTCAACCCAACGTATCTTTCTTACGAAGAAAAATATTAATCAGCATGAAATACGAAAATACATTACAGTTCGCCAAAAAACTTGATGCAAAAGATCCGCTAAAGAAGTACCGCAACCAGTTTTTATTTCCAAAACACAAAGGAAAAAATGTGATCTATTTTACCGGTAATTCGTTGGGATTACAACCAAAAAATACACAAAAATATATTCTGCAGGAGTTAAACGATTGGGCGAAGTTTGGTGTTGAAGGACATTTTGAAGCTAAAAATCCGTGGTATTCCTACCATGAGTTACTTTCCAAACCATTGGCAAAATTGGTTGGAGCAAAACCCGAAGAAGTAGTTGCAATGAATCAGCTGACAAGCAATATTCATTTTCTGTTTGTTTCATTTTACAGGCCAACTGCTGCACGCTACAAAATTTTATGCGAAGCAAAAGCGTTTCCATCCGATCAGTATTTAATTGCTTCACAGGTAAGTTACCATGGGTATGATCCTGATGAAGCCATTATAGAAGTTGCTCCAAGAGAAGGCGAATACACCATTCGTAATGAAGATATTTTAGCTGCCATTGAAATGCATAAAGACGAACTGGCACTTGTATTTATCGGAGGTGTGAATTATTTCAGCGGACAGGTATTTGACATGAGATCTATTGCCGAAGCCGGCCATAGTGCAGGAGTAGTGGTCGGGTTTGACCTGGCGCATGCCATCGGGAACATCAAATTAGCGCTCCACGACTGGGGTATTGATTTTGCGGCCTGGTGCTCATACAAATATTTAAATTCCGGGCCGGGCAGTGTAGGCGGAGCTTTTATTCATCAACGACACCACCTGGCAAATTTACCACGCTTTGCCGGCTGGTGGGGGCATGATAAAAACAAGCGCTTTAAAATGGAGAAGACCTTCACCCCTATTCCAACTGCGGAAGGCTGGCAGGTAAGCAATGTACCCGTATTAACCATGGCCGCGCACAAAGCAGCGCTTGACATTTTCGAAAATGCAGGGATGAATGCGTTGACAGCCAAGAGCTCAAAACTCACCAATTACCTGGCATTTGTTATCGGAGAAATTAATAACAGAACGAAGGACAAGGGACAGCATCTTGAAATAATAACACCTGTAAATTCATCGATCACACAGGGATGCCAGCTTTCAATCGTTGCGCATGGAAACGGGAAAGAGCTTTTTCAAAAACTTACCTCAAAAGGCGTAATAGCAGATTGGCGCGAACCGAATGTAATACGCATTGCACCGGTACCTCTCTATAATTCATTTGAAGATGTTTACCGCTTTGGAGAAATACTACATCAGCTACTGTTGAAATAGTGTGCTTAAGTCTTGGGCTTATTATTAAATCGCAGACCGAACATTATTTCATGTGTGCCTGTTGAATAATTGCGCAGGTTGGTAGTTGTCATATCGTACGCATAAGCAAACGTCAGGTAGTTTTGATAGGTATAACCGACAAGTGCTGTGATGGCATCTTTAGTGCGGTAAGCCACACCTGCCCATATCATTTCTTTGTAAATTGCCCGTACACCAATATCTACCTTAACCGGAGCAGGAGAAACATATTTTATCAATACACTTGGCTCCAGACGGATTTTATCATTCAGATCGTACCTATACCCGCCCATTGCATAAAAGTGAGTAGCCAGTTTGCTGAGTGTTGATGTAGTATAATCAAAAAATTTAAGTTTGCTTTGATAAAGCTGAGGAACAGAGACTCCAGCGTAAAATTTATCGTGACGCAGCATGGCTCCAAAACCAAAATCAGGTACAATGACTGATTGCATACCACCACTTAAAGCAAGGTCATTCTGGTCACGCAAAGTTATTTTTGAACCATCAACTGAAAATTGCAACAAACCACCATTTAAACCCAGCGACAGCTTATAGGCTTCATTCAGTTTTAAATGGTAGGCGTAGCTTAATGTCAAACCTATTCTGCGTGTAGGTCCGGTGATATCAGTAAATACATACCCTCCGTAACCCATATTCTTTGATTTATACGGACCATTGGCGCTTAGCGTAAATGTGCGGGGGGCATCGGTAATTCCAACCCATTGATAGCGGTTGTTTGACTTTACCTCAAAATAATCTTTTGTTCCGCTAAGGGCAGGGTTAATTACATAATCATTGATCATGTAATTAGTGAACTGCGGCAATTGCTGAGCCTTTGATACACCTGACAAAACAAGTGCCACTATCAGGATATGTATTAACCGCCTCATTAGATAATTATTAATCATTAACGCATAATTGTTATAGGTCCGGTGAACGCATCAGGGAACAATGGATCATTTAATTTTATCACATAATAGTATGTTCCTACGGGCAGATCCTTGCCATTATACCTGCCATCCCAGGGTGTTCCATACCCGGTTGAGCTGAACAAAAGATCTCCCCAGCGGTTATATACTTCAACTACACATTTCGGGAATTTCTGTATATTATCAATTATCCATGTTTCGTTTTTACCATCGCCATTTGGTGTTATACCATTGTTAAAAACGATCTCGGGCAACACGGTCAACCGTACAGTATCACTTGCAACACAACCATTCGCATCTCTGACAACAACTTTGTAAAGTGTCGTAGTAAGCGGTGACGCTTCAGGATTCGCAGCTGTGCTATCGGTTAATTCCTTACCTGGAGTCCAGCTAAATGAAGCTCCTGAAGCAATAGAAGTCGGAGCGCCTCCAATCATTGTGCTTTGCAAAGAGAATATGGTCTTGTCGGCTCCGGCATCCACAACCGGCAAAGGATTTGCTGACACTACAACAGTATCTGTATCCGAACAAACACCGTTTATTGCCACTAACATGTAGTTGGATGTACCGGCTGGCGGGGTAAGGGTTACAGTTGAATCGTTTCCGATATTAGTTAATGCTGGCATTTGCAGCCATTGATAGGTGGTTCCGGTTATCGGCAGAGAACTATCCCCGCTAAGAATAATCGAACCTCCCAGGCAGAACGAAGTGTCATTACCTGCTTTAGCAATAACATTAATTGTTGCGTTCACAGCCGCTGTATCCAGTTTCTGACATCCATTAGCATCGGTTATTGTTACCGGATAGGAACCGGCATATAGCCCAGCAAGATTCTGGCTGCCGGATGTAAACGCACCAGGCCCTTTCCAGTTATATGTATATGTTCCCACACCACCAGTCACTGAAATGGTCACAGAACCATCATTGGTATTGTTACAGTTCGCATCAACAGGAGTTTTAACAACAACCATTGGCGCAGGCGACTGCACGCTATCCGTATGCTGAACCGTGCAGCCATTTGCATCAGTTAACGTAAAAGAATATTGGCCTTTACACAAAGGACTTGCAACCGAAGTTGTTCCGGTAAAGGAAGACCAGGAGAACATGTATGGGAATAAACCACCTGAAGGGACTGCTGTAATGCTGCCATCACAACTGCCAATACATTTTTCCTTCGTTGTACCTGAAATAGATAAGTTAAGTACGGATGGTTCGGTTATTGTAACAGATGAGGAGATCTTACACCCTACATTATCGGTTACCTGAACGAAATAGGTGCCTGCACATAACGTCTTGGCGGTATCAATTACCGATGACGGGGTATCGCTCCATGAGTAAGTATATGGCTGCGTACCTCCATTGGCCCTTACAATCGCTTTACCATCACATTTTCCAAAGCAACTTACGTTTACAGAACTATCGGAAAGCACCGGGGCGAATTTATCATTCAATGAAATTACCGTCGTTTGTGTACATCCTGATGCATCAGTTACAGTAACACCATAAGTTCCCCCGCCAATATTAATCTGGGTAGTCCCTGTACCTGAATTACTCCATGCATATGTATAAGTACCTGCTCCCCCTGAAACGGTAAGCGCAATGGACCCATCGTTTACATTACATGAAGTCGGATCAGTAGTTACTCCCGCAATACTGATCTGGGAAGGCGATCCGACAAGAATTGAATCGACCAGTATGCAGCCATTTGAATCGGCGACCTCAACAAATCCCAAACCTGCACATAATCCTGACGCAGTAGCGGCAGTTTGTCCGGAAGGAAGCCAGCTATAAGTATAAGGCAGTGTTCCGCCAATCGGGCTAACAGAAGCAGATCCATTGCAGGACCCAAAACAGGTTGCATCAGTTACTACTCTACCCGAAGCAGTTGGCGCGCCTGTATTACTTACCGGTAAACTGAAACTTGACTGACAACCAACTCCATCAGCAATATCAATAGAATATACTCCTGCACAAAGGCTGTCAGTTGAACTGCTTGTTGAACCATTACTCCATAGGTATGAGAATGGCGCATTCCCACCCACAACGTTCACAGAGGCCGTTCCATTGCATATGCCACAGGTCGGGTTTGTTACAGCACTTGTAATAACTATTGGTGTTAAATTTTCATCAACCGATATTACCTGCACTAGGGAACAACCTGCAACATCTGTAACAGTAACAGAATAATTGCCTACACATAAACTACCAATACCCGATGAAGTTGAAGCGTTGCTCCAGCTGTATACATAAGGCAAGGTCCCGCCGGCAGGAAGGACTGTTGCCGAACCATTACAAACTGCTATACAGCTTGCATCTGTTTTTACTGGCGAATTCAACATTAACGGACTCGGCTCAGTAATGGTTACGGACGAAGTGATCAGACAGCCTGCCGCATCGGTGACCTGAACAAAATAGGTCCCCTGGCACAACCCTATGGCAGTATCAATTGATGAAGGCGGAGTATTATTCCATAAGTATGTATATGGCAAAACTCCGCCCATGGCGGATATTGCAGCGTATCCATCGCAACTGCCGGCACAGGATACGTTCCCGGACGTTCCGGCAAGAACAGGTGCTGAAACATTATTTATTGCAACGACCGTAGATTGGGCACAGCCTGCGGCATCTGTAATTGTCACTGTATACAGTCCGGCTCCAAGATTTGTCTGAGTCGCAGATGTTGCCGCGTTACTCCATGTGTATGTGTATGGAGCAGTACCGCCGGAAGGACTTAACGTAATAGCCCCGTCGTTCACGCTGCAGGCCGTTGGCTGAGTAATATTTTCGTTCGTTGCAAAAGCCATTGGTTCGGTAATGTCAACTGTATCGGTTAAGATACATCCATTGGCATCTGTGATCTGAACAAAGCCCGTTCCCGAACAGAGATTAGATATAGTTTGTCCGGTATCGCCAGATGGAAGCCATAAATAAGTAAAAGGTGCGGTTCCTCCAACAGGAGCAACGGAAGCTCCGCCGCTACATTGACCATTACACAAAATGTTTGTCACGGATTTACCTGAGCCTGTTGGTCCGCCGGTATTACTTATCGGAATAAAGAAACTTGCAGAGCATCCGTTTGCGTCTGTCAGATCTATCGAATACACTGCGGCACACAATGAGTTAACAGTAGCTCCCGTGGCACCATTGCTCCATAAATAATTATAAGGCAGGGTGCCGCCACTGGCAATTACAGCGGCTTGTCCATCACAAAGGCCACAGGTGGCATTAGTTAAAGTCGGTGTAACTGTAAACGGTGCCGCTGATGGCACAATTGTTATTGCCTGTGTTGCGTTACAGCCATTTGCATCTGTAACCACAATAAAATAGGTGCCTGAACATAAATTAGCAACCGTAGCGGCTGTCGGACCCATGCTCCATGAATACGAATATGGCAGGGTACCACCTATTGGCAAAGCGGCAGCTGTTCCGTTACAGGCAGCGGAGCAGGAAGCCTGTGATGTAGCGGGAGCCGTTAATGTTAAAGCAGCAGGTTCGGAGATAACAACTGTACTAATGGTCATGCAAGCATTCGCATCAGTAACTGATACGGTATAGGTTCCCGCACAAAGAGAACTTGCTGTATTGCCTGTAGCACCGGTACTCCAGCTCATTACATAAGGTGCAAGTCCGCCTGATGGTGTCGCCACTGTACTGCCGTTACAAATACTATTACATCCCAGGTCTTGTATGGCCAGTGTTAACGCCGGTGCATTATTATTGCTGACAGGGAATGATGCTGTTTGCGTACAGGAAGAAGCGTCGGTAATCGTGAGATCATACGTTCCGGCACTTAAGCCGGTGATCGTCGCAGTTGTGAACCCTCCGCTCCATGAGTAGGTGTATGTTCCGGCTCCGCCTGTAGGAGCAACAACGATCTGTCCATCACTTAAGCCGCATGTCGCATTGGTCACTGCCTGGTTCGGAACAATCTGCGTCGGTGAAACAATATTCGCAGTATCTGTACGGATACATCCGTTGGCGTCAGTTATCTGCACCAGATTAACTCCTCCCGCCAAACCTGTAACAGTGTTTATCGTTTGTCCGGTTGATATCCATAAATATGTATATGGAGGTGTACCGCCATTGGGCGTTACATTTGCGGCACCATCATTCGAACCAAAGCAGGTGACATCAGTTGTAACAATAGTAGAAGCTGATGGGCCATTGGTATTATTAAGAGGAATATTGAACGATTGGGTACATCCATTCGCATCGCCGATATCTAACCCATATACCCCTGCACAAAGTCCGGAAATGGTTGGAGCAGTTGCTCCTGTTCCCCATGTGTACGAATATGTGCCTGTTCCACCGGAAGGGGCTACGCTGATCTGTCCGTTACAAACACCGCAGGTTGCAGTTATAACAACCGGTGTTGTTATGATCGCCGCAGGCTCTGTTATGGTAACTACTTTAGTAATGTTACACCCATTCGCATCACTGACGCTTACCGTATACGCGTTTGCACAAAGGCCTGACGAAGACGATGCTGCAGCACCGTTACTCCAGGTAAATACATATGGACTTGTACCACCACCCATAGCTACATCAGCAGTTCCGGTACACAATGCATTACAAAGCGGATCGGTCTGAGTCACAGAAGCGGTTAACACCAGCGATGTCCCGACCACAACGACCGAGGTAGCAGTGCATGAATTGGCATCCGTAAGAGTGACCGAGTAAGTTCCGGCACACAAAGAAGACTGAACAGCACCTGTCGCACCCGAATTCCATGAATATACATAACCACCCCCGCCCCCTGCGGCTGAAAGCGTTATTACTCCATCACATTTGCCGCTGCAGGTTTCATTTGTAAGAGACACTGAAATGACAAGCGGTGCAGGTGAAGTGATCGTAACCGGTGAATTTCTTATGCAACCATTCGCATCGGTAACTACCAGGGTATAGGATCCGACGCACAAGCCGGTCCTTGCATTTGAAGTGTTTGCAACATCAGTCCACAAATAGGTATAAGGTGTAGTTCCTCCGATCGGTGTAACAGTTACAGTACCGTTACAATCGGTGCTGCAAATATTGTCAGTAGTAACAACGGTCTCTCCCGTAGGACCTCCCGTATTATTAACCGCGATAACAAAGGCGGAAGTGCATGTATTTACATCCGTAATTGTAAGCGAATAATTCCCGGCACACAAAGCTGATAGTGTCGGTGCGGTAGCCCCTGAATTCCATAAATACGAATAGCCGGGTGTTCCACCGGAAACGGTGACATCAATCGTTCCATCGCAAGCACCGCAATTCGCATCCGACACCGCCTGTACAATAGTGATCGGAACAGGAGGTATAAGTGTTACCGATTGTGTATCAGTACAACCATTACTGTCAGTAACTGTTACAGTATATGATCCTGCAGCCAAAGAATTGATAGTTTGAGTCAGTGCTCCGTTACTCCAATTATATGTATAGGGCACTGTTCCACCTGCAGGAGCAGATGTTGCAGAACCACTTGTTGCGCTTAAACAACTTGGATCTGTACCCGTAACATTAGCCAATAATGTAGAGGGCTCGGTAATGGTAACTATTTTTGAATTCGTGCATCCCTTACTGTCTGTCGCTGTTACAGTATAGCTTCCCAGGCACAAGCCCGTTACCGTTTGTCCGGTCGCGGCATTACTCCACAGGTAGTTGAATGGTGCCGTTCCGCCGGCCACTGTCACATTTGCCGTACCATCACAGGCCGAATTGCAGCTCACATCAACCTGGTTAACCGTGAATGACAATACCGCAGGCTGATTGACAACAATTCCTCCTACAGTTGTACACCCGTTCGCGTCGGTTACAGTTACATTGTATGAGCCAGCGAATAATGCAGTGGCTGTAGCCCCGGTTTGTCCGCCCGGCACCCAGGTATAACTGTACCCTGGAGTACCCCCGCTTGCATTGACAAATGTTGTACCATCAGAACCACCATTACATGACACATCTGTTTCACCTGTTGCAGCGGTTAACGCCAATGCCGGCTCCGTTACTACGGCAGTGGAAGTGGCCGTGCAATTATTCGCATCTGTAACCGTAACCGTATATGTATTAGGGCATAGATTAATGGCTATGTTCAGGAGCGCTCCACTGCTCCAGCTGTAATCGTAAGGCGATGTACCTCCTGCTTCTGCAGCAAACGCACCGCCATTACATGCTCCCTTACAGGTTACATCGGTTGCAATTGTGCTGGCTGACAATACGGACGGTTCGGTTATAGTAACTGTGTTTATCGAATCACAGCCGTTTGCATCTGTAACTGTAAATGTATAAGGTCCGGGGGCTAAATTGGTTATTGTTGAGGTCGTTGCCGTATTACTCCAGCTAAATGTATACACAGGAGTACCTCCAGCGGGAACAAGAATGATAGCGCCATCTGCTGCACCTCCGCAGGTAATATCAGCGCTTACCTGGTTAGGAGATATCTTTGAAGGCTGCTTTATAAGCAGTGTATCAACTGTTACACAACCAATACCATCCGTAACCGACAATGTATATGATGCTGCACACAGGCCATTCACAGTTTGCGCGGTTGATCCCGTACTCCAGTTATATGTAAAGCCGGGGGTGCCGGCAGGTGTCACAGTTGCCGTACCATCACAGTTTCCGTTACATAAAGTATTGGTCCGCACTTTAGTCAAACTAGGACCCGCCGTATTGCTTATCGAATAATTAAATATTGATTGGCATGTGCCTCCTGCGGTGAGGGTAAGAGTATAAGTTCCTATACATAATCCACTAACATTTTGACTGGTGGCCGAAAACGCGCCCGGGCCGGCCCATGCATATGTATAAGCAGCGCTTCCTCCTGATGGGCTCACCCCGATTGTACCATCACAGTTTCCGCAGGTTGCTGTAGCCACCACTTCATTGTCATTGAGAGAGGAAGGCTGTGTTATGGTTACCGTTGATGTTTGCGTACACGCATTGGCATCGGTAACAGTTACCGTATATGTTGCCGCACAAAGCGCACTTACAGTTGCTGAGGTTGCTGCATTAGACCATGTATACGAATACCCTCCGGCACCTCCGGAAGGAGCGGATACCGCGGTACCATCACAAATGCCGTTGCAGGTCGCATCTGTTTTTGACACATTGGGTACAATAACAGCAGGGTCAAGGAACACCGCGGTTGAAGTACTGGAACAGGCGGCAGCGTCAGTAACCGTTACAGTATATGAGCCCGAACACAATCCGGTTACGCTCTGTGTTGTTTCGGTGTTACTCCAGTTATAAGTGTATGGTAAAACACCGCCTATTGCATTGGCGGTGGCTATTCCATCACACGAACCAAAACAGCTTAAATTTATGGAGGATGTTGTTACAGTGATCAGCACTGTTGGAGCAACGGCCACTGTTCCGGTAGCCGTACATGCATTAATGTCACTAACAGTAACCGTATATGTTCCCACACATAATCCTACCGCCGTAGGAGTTGATTGCGAATCGGACCAGGTATAATTGTAGCCGGGAGAACCGCCTGAAGGATTAGCCGTTCCTGTTCCATTACAAACACCGCAGCTGGAGGCGCTTGAAGTAAAGGAAGCATTTAAAGCGGTTGGTTGAGTGATGGTAACAGTTTGTGTTGTCTGACAGCCACCATTGTCCGTAACAGTAACCGTATATGTAGCCTGGCACAAGGCAGATATGGTTTGAGAAGTGGATCCGGTGCTCCAGTTATAAGTATATGCCGGCGTACCTCCGCCAGGATTCGCTGTCGCACTGCCATTACACAAACCGCTACAAGTCATATTTGAAGCATTAATAACAACCGACACTACACTCGGTGCAGTTATTGTAACATTGGAGGTTGCCGTACAACCATTGGCATCGGTAAGTGTCAGCGTGTATCCCCCGACACATAACGCTGAAATAGTCTGAGCCGTTCCACCACTTGACCAGGAATAAGTATAGGCGGTAGTTCCACCTCCGGGAGTAGCGGAAACAGAGCCATTACATAAACCCGAACAGCTTACATTAGTTGGCGTAAGAGAAATGGTTAACGGCGCAGGTTGTGTAATTGTAGTGGTTGAAGTGGCCGAACAGTTTTTGGAATCCGTAATAGTAACCGTATAAGACGCTGCACATAACCCGTTTATTGATACTGTGGTAGCCAGTGTACTCCACAAATAGGTATAGGGGGCAGTACCTCCGCCGGCGGAAGCCGCTGCTGTTGCATTACAACTAAGATCACACGATACCGGTGTTGTGGCGATAGATGCAGTTACCGCAACGGGTTCTGTTATTGTAGCCGATGTTGTAGCGGTACAATTATTCGCGTCGGTGACAGTGACTGTATAGCCCGCATCACAGAGCGCGCTTAAATTTGCGGTAACCTGGCCCGATGACCATGCATAGGTATAAGGGGTCGTTCCTCCATTGGTAGTTGTGTTTATAGCACCATCACATATCCCGTTACAGCTTGCATTTGTAATCAACCTTGTTATACTGAGAGTAGCAGGCTGGTTAACGCTTACCGCTCCTGTTTTGGTACAGGAGTTAGCATCTATAACAGTTACGGTAAACCCGCCCACACACAGGCCAAACTGGGTAGCGGCTGTTGATCCGTTGGACCATGCAAAGGAAAAAGGAGTTGTCCCGCCGGAAGGTGTCGCACCTACACTGCCATTACATAAAGAGTTACAGGTAATATCCGTTTTAGTGGCATTTGCCGCCAGGACTCCCGGTTCTGTTATTGCTACGGTTGAAGTACTTGTACATCCTTTTGAATCGGTAAGTGTGACTGTATATGTAGCGGGACATAGCGAAGCGGCGGTTACAGCGGTTGCACCACCGGGACCCCAAGAATAGGTATAAGGTAAAGAACCTCCGGAAGGATTTGCATTGACAGTTCCATTACAAGCACCAAAACAGGTAACATTTGTACCTGTTGGGGCAGTTACCAGGGCTGTAGGTTCTGTAATTGCAGCCGATGACGTTGTGGTACAACCATTCGCATCGGTAACAGTACATGTATAATTAGCGGCACATAACAATGTTAAAGCGGCGTTTGTTGCGCCATTTGACCATGAATAGGTATATGGGATAGTACCGCCAACCGGTGTAATAGTTGTGGAGCCATCGCATTTACTGAAGCAGGTTACATTTACTTTTACCGTTGATGCAGTTAAGGCGGCAGCCGGTTGAGTAATTGTGGGGGAATAGGTTTTTGAACAGGCATTTTTATCGGTAACTGTTACCGTATATGTTGCAGGACATAGGCCCGCCAAACCTGTTGCCGCTGATGAGTTACTCCAGCTATATGTATACGGGACTGTTCCGCCAGATGCGCTTACAGAAGCAGTTCCGTTACATAAGCCAAAACACGTAACATTTGTTGATCCCCCAACCAAAGCCAAAACAGTTGGCTGATTTACTGTTGTGGTATTTGATGCTGTACAACCATTCGCATCTGTAGCAGTAACAGTATAAGTTCCTGCACAAATATTATTATTGATAGCTCCGGTAAACGCATTTGACCAAACAAATGTTACTGGATTTGTACCTCCAACTGATATGGCTGTAGCGCGTCCATCACATGAGCCAAAGCACTTAGTTGCAGTGGAAGTTGGGGCAATACCAATAGGAGAGAAAGATTGAGCCTGCTTTGAATCCGACACAATTGTACCATCAAAAGTATCTTCGGCAAAAATCGAATAGAATTTACCTTCACAAACACCCGTAAGCGTATCGGTTGTAGATGCTGTTGGTCCATGTATTACAGTGCTCCCATCAGGTAAAACCCATGTATAATTATATGGTCCCGTGCCACCAGATACTGTTGCTACCATTTTACTCTTGCAATCACCGGCACATTTATTAAGAACTATTTCAGTTATAACAACTGAAAATGCCATCGCTTGCATTGTTCTTACTTTCCCATAAGGAAATTTTTGTGATTGGAAATTGGAAGTGCTTAACTTATTAACAAGAACAACTTGCGCTTTTGAAGCCTCTAATGTTAAATTATCCGCTTCATTTAGCAACCAATTATTGTGAATAATCATTGAAGATTTATTCAATTGCAAAGAACGCGATAAATTTCCCTGGGCTATAAATGAACCACAGTTAACAGTTTTACTACTTGTGGAAAAAATTCCACTTTTAAAATAAATGGTTGAAGCCGGGGAAGTTGTTAAGTTGTCCGTAAGGTTTAGCGTTCCCCCATTCAGATCAACATATATATCGGATTTTATGACAACGCCAGCGGAATTCAGGAAAGAAGCGGTTTCGGATTTAAAGACCAGGTCACCTTTAAAATTATACAGCAACTCCTTATTAAGTTTCATGGAACCATAAACTGACAATAAACTGCCAGTGGATCCCTCTATAGAAGTATTGCTTTGAATACCATTAAAATATATGTCAGCGCAACTGGCCAACCCATCTATGGCAACACTTTGACCTGAACCGGGAAATGATAAAGAAGTAAAAAATGTATTATCCTGTGAAGTCGGAACAGAAGCCCCACCTACCCCTCCATTCGCAACCGACCAATGCGAGACATCGCTCCAAGCTCCTGTACCGCCCACCCAATAGCGATCGGCAGAGTGCCCTGCAAAAACACAGAATAAGAATAGATGAACTATAAGTATTACTTTTTTCAAAAGCGAGATACTTTATACTATGGACTGCAATACCTGTTTTTTACGCAAACAACCACAAATATGTTACACAAACACCGCTGTTTTAAGCAATTAGCCTGATCTTTATCCACAAAGTAGTTAACAATTTTAACAAAAGAAGGCTTTTCTGTTAAATCAATTGCCTGAACTGCAAGTATTAAGGCCCGAAGATACAAAACTCTTTTGTAAAACAAGAAAAATGAAACTTGTGGGCCTGGCATCCACAAGTTTACTGTTATAAACGGATATTTACATAGACCGGGCTTTGTTGCATTTTGAAAAAGTCGGAAGACTTCAAACTTCCGACCTCGAACTTCCAACCCTTACTTCTTAATTTTAAAAGGAACCACCACCTTGAAACTAATGTTTCTGCCCATATTGTATACACCTGTACGGCCCGTAGTATAATTCAGGTCGGAATATTTTAACCGGTTCAAATGACTCTGGTATCCTATATCCGTGAGATTATTTACACTTATATAAAATGATACAACAGTTTTATCTTTCACAATCACATCTGCTCCGGCACCCAAATTGACAAGTGTGTATCCAGGAGTTTTTGTTTCGGTGTTGTATGCAGAATAGATCTTGTCCTGCGTGAAATAATGATCAACCCCTAATTTAATGTAGGCATTCCCGAAAAACTCTCCCGCTTTCCTGAGATCGGCCCTGAGATCGGATTGCAATTTAGGCGCAGGTGTGAAAGGCAGATATTTAGTTGAATCTGTCTGTCCTGACTGAACGGCCTGCACATACGAAAATGAGTTTTCGAAATGAAGCCAATCGAGCGGGTGCGGATGCACATCAATCACAATTTCGCCGCCAAGCAACCCTGCATTACCCTGCACAAATTTGAATGTGCTGAAACCTTCACTGATCGAATCGCCTCCGCTCACACTGCTTAACTTCCGTAAAAAAGTAAAATTGTTAATGGTATTAGTGAACAGATCAAGCTCGGCTGAAATGTGTTTGGTATTGAAGCCCAGCGCATAATCGACCTGCAAACTGCTCTCTGAATTTAGTTTGGGGTCGCCAATCTCATAACGTATTGTTCCGTCATGTATACCGTTAGCCCCTATCTCGCCAATATTTGGTGCACGGTAACCGCGCGAAAAATTGAGCTTTGTATAAACATACTCCGAGAACTGGTATGTCGCGCCTATGCTGCCCGAAAAACCCCTGAACCCGGTGTTGAATTTTGCAAATCGTTGTATGGAACCGGTATCAGGCACTTCAACTTTTTCATCCTTACTGTTCAAATATAACTCCTTGCCCCGCTGACCTCTTGAATCAAAACGGATTCCTCCGCTGACATCCAGTTTATCAAACGATTTTTTAGCTAAAGCGAATAGCCCTGCATCAAACAGGTCATACTCCGGCACCAAATATTCACTCCCTTTGTTTTGGGATGTTTGCTGCATGCCATTTAACCCAAATGAAATATGGAAATTATTTTTTTCAGGCAACACATAACGCACGTCATAATTAAATGTGTTGAGTAAAAAAAATAACCCATACTGCCCTGGTTTAAAAATATCGGCATACTCCTGCCGGTGATTTTGTTGAAAGCCAAGTGTAAGCTTTAAATTTCCCCGGCCAATAATAAAATTATTATTAAGCGCCGCCTTATAATGTTTTATCTTTTGATACGGGGTGAAAGGGGCATAGCTTTTCATTTCAGCCGGAGAAACAAGTTGAGTTCCCTCTGTGGTATCATTAAGTGCAATCGATTTTACAAACCGGCCTGTCGCGCTGTCGCGCGCGCCTTCAACAACACCGGGCATAAAATCATATATACTGAAATGCAGGTGTGAATATCCCCACGAACGATTCAACCCGGTCATTCCGGAGAAATTATTTTCTGTGAATCCCGAATTAAAAACATACCCGTCATATTTATTTTTGTAGGCATGCGCCTGCTTATTGGTGTATCGCAGATCCCAGATAAATCCATTTATATTTCCGGCAACATTTCCCGAATGGCTGATGAGTCCGTTATTTGTCTGGTAATTTACTGTTATGCTCCCTTCTATCTTTCCATTGGGCAGCGTAGGTGCGCTCATCATATTGACCACACCTGCCATGGCATCCGAACCATAAGCAAGGCTCGCTGGCCCTTTCAGAATCTCTACCCTGTTCACTGATAATTCGTCAATTTCAATTCCATGCTCATCACCCCATTGATTACCTTCCTGACGTATGCCATCATTTACCACCACAACCCTGTTATATCCCAATCCCCGGATCACAGGTTTTGATATCCCGGCTCCTGTTGTTAGCTGCGACACACCGGGTTGAGCCGCGATGGCGTCAATGATATTTGTGGAAGCATTCTGAAGCAACTGCGTTTTTGACACCAATGAAATTGGTGTCGGAGTTCGTGTGCGTTCAGCAGCCTGCGATAGTCCTGTCACAACAACCTCATGCATCTCTTTGATGGATGCTTCCAAAACAAAATCTCTCACAGTGCTCTCAGCCAGGTTAATGTTTTCCACGATGCTTTTGTATCCGATCAAACTTACCTGCACAAGTGTCTTAATCCGGGGCAGATTTTCAATTTTATAAGTGCCGTCAACCCCCGATGCGGCACCGGTTTTCAGGTCAGGAAGGTATATAACCGCCCCTGCCAGCGGCTCACCTGTTGCACTATCAGTAACCGTCCCCGATAAAAATGTTTTCGCACTATTTACAGTGGTTAATGCCAGGGTAACATCAACGATAAATACATATATAATGAATAATATAATCTTCTTCATAAGAAAATAATTTAAGGAATAAATAAGTATGATTTACAGGCTGTCAATACCGGCATAACCGGTATGCAGATTGGCCTTGCATAAGGACTTCTATAAAAGGTCAAGCTTGTACAGGAGGAGCCCGGGAGGTGGAGAAAAACAGATCACCTGCTGTGAAAGAATTATGATAATTGTTTACGTACAGGAAAGATCGGCAGTAAACTTTAAAATCACAACAGGAAGACTGAGCCAATTGGGCAGGCAGTTCATAATCACAAACCGAACAATTGTGTTCGTGTTCATGAAAATGTTTGCTTGCCGAAGTGCAATGAACATCATTACGATGTCCGTAAGAGTGAATACTCTTTTCAATGATGGGTGCTAAAATGCCGGCACACAGAATGAATGAAAATATTTTTTTTAGTACGCCGGACATTGCGGAACAAAAATAACAAATAAATTCAAAATACTGATTCTTCTTATTCTTAAACCCATTGCTTTTATTGTAATTTTACACAATGAACAGAAAGCAGTTTAATCTTTTTTTATTCATGTTATTTATTCTGAATGTTTCTATAGCGCAACGCTTCAGAGCAGGATTAACAGCAGGAGCCGTCGCCACCGATGTTGCGGGGGCGGGAACCCGGGATAATTTCACTCATTTTAACAAACTGGGGTTTACGGCCGGCGGAATAGTGAATACCACTCTTAATGAAAAAAATGTTTTTCAGCTTGAAATAAATTATGTTCAAAAGGGAAGTTTACAGCGCCCGGATTCCGCCAATAACGATTATTTTAAGCTTTCATTCAACTATGTTGAGATACCGCTTATTTTCAGACGGCATTTGCATTTTACATTGTTTAAAAAACCTTCGACCAGGTTTGACCTTGAGGGGGGCGTGTCGGTTGGCCGTTTGATCTATTCCGAACTGATCGGCAACACCAACTACACCCAGAGCATTGATCCGAAAAATTTCAACAAAACCGATGTGAGTATTTTAGCGGGTATCGATTATAATTTCAATTCAAATTTATATTTCTGTCTTCGTTACAGCAATTCCGTTATTCCGGTCACAAAAAAGAATCCCGCTCCGGGACCCGCACTGGTTTATCTGCCCGCCGCGTTCAACCAGGGAAACAATTTGGCCTTTCAATTTTCATTTAAATATATTTTTAGCGGTGGGGAAAGCAATATTGAAACAAAAACCGAATGAAATTTGATCCTTAAGAAATTGACTGCAACCATACCTTAAAACACCAAAACCAAAAATGAAACTGCTCTCCATATTGTTGATAATAACTTTCTGCCGGTTAAATATACTTGCACAGAAAGATACGTCGGTTAAATCTCAAATCCCTTTCGAGGGAATGGACCAGACCTGGCAAAATGGTAATGACCGGCGGGATTCTGCGGTGCTGACCGGCAAATATGTTACCGGCATCATTATGATCGATGTGAATTATACCAATTCATTCAATAATCCTATCGATCACACAGTTGTTGGTTCCACAGCGCTTGCCCGCAACAATGAATTGGAAATTTCATGTGCCGGCTTAGGGGCTGAATTAAATTATCTTGGTGCACGGGGCCGGATCGTGACTCAGTTTGGGACGCGCTCAACAGTTGTTCCCCGCAACGATTATAGTGTGTACCGCGGACAATATGATCTTGCAAATGTTTACCGTTACCTGAGCGAAGCTTACGGAGGATATCATTTTAATGTAATGCATGGCATTAACGTGGATGCCGGAATGTTCATGTCCTATTTAGGCCTCAACTCCTATTACCAGGTGGAAAACTGGGAATATCAGGCCTCATTTACTTCCGATAATACACCCTGGTTTTTCAACGGTATCCGTGTTCAGTTATTCCCGACAAAACGGCTGAAGATCGAGCCATGGATCATAAACGGATGGCAGAGTTATGGTATGTTCAACGAAATGCCGGGAATCGGAGGAAATGTTACGTGGTGTCCGAATGAAAACATTAAACTTCTTACAAATAATTATTATGGCGCAGATGCGGCGGGACTGCCCGGACGGCACAGGTTTCACTCCGACAACAGCTTTTTGGGAAGGTATTACAGTAACAAGAAATCAAAGAGGGTGAGTCAAATGGCATTTTCACTTACGGTAGATATAGGTTATGAAAAAGGTTCCGGCGTGAATGGGTTTCAAAGTGATGCCGCGAAAGGTCCCGCACAAAATTTTGTAAGTGCAATGTTTTACAATCGTGTATGGTTCAATAAAAATAAATTCGCATGGACCATAGGAGGAGGAATGATGTCGAATCCCGGACGTTATTTAGTTCTCTATCCCACAGGGCAGGCGAGTCCTTTGCCAAATCCAACCAATCCCACTGCAACTGCAGGAGCCTTTCCGTTCAGCGCAAACCCCGGAGACCAATTTAACGGGTGGGATTGTTCAACCAATTTCGATTGGATGCCGAATCAAAGTATAACATTCCGTATCGAATACGTTCACCGTGAATCAAGTGTGCCCTACTTTGCCGGCCCGGGCGGCGTTACCTCTCCTACAGGTTATACAACCACACCTTTACCTTTTGGCTGGGCTCCTGACCTTGTAAAATCAGAGGACAGGATAATTTTCGCAATGTTGTTTCGGTTATAAAAAACGGAGAAATCTTCTTTCTGTTCAATAGAGATCGTATTGAATAAGATTATTGCATGCCATTTTTTTCAAAAAAATATTTGGTACAAACCTGCCTGACCTGCAGGCATGTTTGTAGCTTTCGTGCTTTGGTGGCTAAAATCCAATTGCCACTAAAACACCAAAACATGAAAGCCCACCAAAAATCTTATTTGATATAAACTTTAACAAATTATTTGAAAAAGAATCCATTCGGAATAACACCTACCTGGAAACTATCTACTTTGCTTCCTGTAGCATTAAACCGGATCACATATCCGTTACTGCTGAAATTACCGGCATCGGCACCGTATAAATAATCATTTGCAGAATCTATCCCCATCCCATAAAAGCTTCTGCCAATAAATGCCGTGCTGCTTAAACCAGGAGCCGATATATCCTGCGTATAAATGTTTCCCTGGTAAGTGTAGTACAATTTATTTTTTGCACCATTGATGGAAAGATTGGATGGAGTTGAAGAAGTGGAGCTAAATGTATATGTTTGTTCAACAGTGTTGTTTGAAGGATTAATCCTTACCAATGCTCCTGTTTCGGCCAACGCTGTAAAAGAAGTGTTCCATCGTCCTCCGCACAGCACCCATATTTTTCCATTAGCATCTACCTGTATGCCATCCGGATTTGGACCAACTTTAATACTTGTTGAAACCACATCAGTTGTCGAATTAATAACAGTTACTACACTATCATTATCGAACCCTCCTTTGCAAGTAACATAAACAGAATTGCCCGACTTAACCATTTTTTCGGCTCCCTTCCCTGTATTGATAGTTGAAGACACGGTATTAGTTGCCAAGTTGATCACTTTTACCGCGCCATTGAGCCCGGTCGTCCCCCACTCGGTAACATACCCTTTACTGTTATCGATCCCTAAAAAATAACGGGGTTGATTGACCCCGGTAATAGTGCCGGATGATTTAAAATTATCAGCAGTTACTACTTCCACCTTACCCGCATTATTCACTGCGACATATCCTTTTCCATTATAAACACTCATTGATTGTACCACATTACCAAGCGGCAGGCTATTCGCGGTCTGAAAAATATCATTGCTCACCGCTCCGGTGCTTCTGTTATAAAAACTCACAGTTCCGGTTCCGGACCCATAAGGTCCTTCACAGGTTATAAATATTCCGGATCCATAAGCTCCTGATGGGCTATTGGTATTTACCGGGTCAGCTTTTTTACATCCGGATATTGATACTGCAAATGCTATTGAGCCTATTGCCAGCCATTTTGTTACTTGAGTCATTTTGTTTGGGTTTTTAGATTTATAGTTTGTTTTGATTATTTATTCAGGTGCTCGAAATTTACGGCGATGCCTGCCTGGTAATATCTGCCGGGCATAGCGAAGTATGCAATAATCTGGTAGGCTTGGTCCCATATATTATTCACCTGAATAAACGCTTTCACATTCATTTTAGAAACGATAAGCGTTTTACTCAGCGCAGCATTACCTATGTGATAAGGATTCAGATATTGGGTATTATCAGAGGTAGTATATCTATAGCCCACATAGTTATAAGAAAATGAAAATTTAAAACCCTTATACTCCAATCCTGCATTAACAATAGCCTTTTCTGCAGGAGAATAAATGAGCTGTTTATTCAATGAGGCTTCGCTGCCTAAATATATTTTCCTGTTGGTTGAAAGCACAAAATAATAATGTGCTCCAAAAGCTATTTTTATTTTATTTATAGAATACTGCAGTTTCAGATCATATTCCATCCCACGGGCCCAAACGGATAAAACATTTGCCGGCGACCATATTCCATATTTGTCAGGCAGCCAAATGATCCAATTATCAACGTTGTTATTAAAAGCGGTTACTTCTGCCTCTAGTAAAAAATCAATTGTGTGATGAATTAAAGCAAGTCCCAGCTCTTCACTTATTCCACTTTCTGACACCAGACCCGGATTCCCACCAGGCGTCCAATACAGATCATTGAACGTTGGCAGCCGGTAGTTTTTTGATACGCTTCCTCTTGACCTGATCTTCTTAAACACCCGGCCTTCAAATCCTGCTGATGCTGCAAATGGATATTTGCCATTACTTACAAACTCCTGCCGCAGGGTAAGTGTTCCTCTCCATGTATCCTTTTTGTTATTTATGCGATAGGAACTAAAAAATGATGTCCTGTTTTGATACGGACTTTTAATATAGTCACTCGTCACCACCTCATTAATACTCTTTTTTGAAACAGCTTCATTGTATGTATTGTTAATCCCAATATTAATTGACTGCACAGAAGTAATACGGATCTTACTTTCGGCTTCAGAAATAAAAGATCCGGAATGACTTCCTGATCTCAAACTAATGAGTGGATCAGTATAAGTGAGTGCCTCATTAAAATACGCGGAACGAACAAACACAGAAATTTTTTCCTTTTTCAATTGCCATTCCAGCGTAGTGCGACAGGATTCATCCTTTTGATTTGATTTGCTGCTGCCAACCGTCATACTGGCGGGAATGTTACGATCGTTGAATTGATACCAGAATCTGAAACTTATTTTTTGACCTTCGCCTATTTTAAAATAATTTTCCTGCAATATTCCATACTGCTTTAATTCCGCGTTTGCCATCTTTTGTTCAGGCATTCCGAATCGGGCGACATTGGTAAACGGGAAATCATTTTTAGCATCGTGGTTAAATATCTTTGCAGATGAAACAAATCTTTTCCTGCTTATCGTTACTTCAATGTTTTGCTGTTTGTCTTCAAAACTTCCATAACTGAATGTTCCGCCCGCAGAAATCCCTTGGTCAAATACTGCAATGTTATTCAGGTGTATTGCACCACCCACTGCTCCGCTGCCCCACAAAGCTCCTGAACCGCCGTATTGAAGCCCTATAGTATTTATAAAATTTACAGGCACCAGGGCAAGGTCAAGTTGCCCATACATTGGACTTGTGAGATTAAACCCATTCCAAAGCACTGCTGTATGGCCGGCTCCCGACCCTCTGAACGAAGGGCTGGCCAGCCCGCCCATACCATAACTCTTTATAAAAACCTGTGATTGATCGGTGAGCAGATCGGCCAGCGTATTAGTATTATTTCCGGCTAATATATTTGAATCAATTTCCTGAATTTTATTTCCTGAAGAAAAATCTGTAAGCCGGCTGGCGACAATTTCTGCTTCAGCCAAATTATGTACAGTGTCTGCCGGGCTTATTTGTGAAAAACAAAAAGCGGCATTCATTAACGAAATAAACAGAACTAATTTTTTTACAAATGTTTCCATAGATAAATGATCTGTCCCGAATCATTTATCATTCAAACCGCATGGATAAAAAATAATGAGAGGAAAAATTGGTTTCTTCTCATTCTACTCCTATCCCGGAAGCTCAAATGATAATTAATACGATATGGCAGGTCTTCTGACTTACACCCTGTTGCCTGTCTTCCCATCCCGCCATTAGCGGGAAAGTGACTAAAGATGTGCAACGCTTATTGGTGCTTACAGCAGCGGGAACTGTCCAGGTATTTCACCTGATTCCCTTTTAATCTTGCTATTTTGTTAAATAACAAAGAACCAAATCAGGGACGAAGATATAAAATTTTAATAATTCCAACTTCTATAGATGTAAAACGATTCTATATAGTCAATAATGTGAGTTTCTCCGGCATTAAACCCCTGAATTCTCAAATAATACAGGTCTTTTACAAAATCGCGGATAATCTTACATAGGTAATGTAAGGTCTTTTGTTAAGCGGAATTTAGCCATAGAAGGGGCTTTCTTTGTAGGAGAGATTCAAACTGACTAAACAATAATTCAATGAACCTTTTAAAACCACATACCATGAAAACGCTGGCCACTTCCGCTTTACTATTAGTGTGCACATACATGTATGGTGCTGACGCTATCAGGCTGAAAATTTCCGGAAACAACTATTCCGATGAAACTCTAATACGCTTCATGGATGGAGCAGATAATGGATTTGATAACAACTATGATGCTACCAAAATGTTCAGCTTTAACAAAAATGTACCTGCCATTTATTCTATGGTCGATGCAGTCAATCCACTCGTTGTAAATTCATATCCGCTTCTGATAAAAGGTGGAGTAAAGACAAATATTTTTGTAAGAAATTATATCGCAACAACCTATACTATAAGCTGTGAGGAATTTGGAACGATCTCCCCTGACGCCTGTATATATATGGAGGATATTAAAACAGGTAGTTTTTATGACCTGAGGAGAAATGCAAGCCACACCTTTCAGCTCCAGGCCGATTCCGCTTCCAATACACCCCGCTTTGTCGTGCACTTTAGTGTTCCGTCAACGCTTAGCACCAGCGCGGCATCCTGTACAATGAGTAACAACGGAAGCATTTCAATTTCAAAACCAAATTGGGATACCTGGAACTATCAATTATCAGATGTTTCAGGAAAAATTGTGAAAACGGGTTTCGATATTTATTCATCAACCACTATTGATAACCTGTATCCAAACAACTATACATTGACCATATTCTCAAAATATGGCTGCCCGGAAAACTTCACAGTTACAGTGCCAGTAATGAATTCTATAAAATCCTCATTTATTTCCTCAGCTGATGCTGTACGGGCTGATTCGGCAATTGTAGCATTTACTAATCAATCCGAAAATGCTGTTAAATATTTATGGGATTTCGGGGACCAGCATTTTGATTCGCTGTCAGCAAATCCCACCCACTCTTATTCAAAGGCAGGATCATATATTGTGAAGTTAACAGTGGTAAACGGAGCCTGTTCAGACGTTTCACAAAAAACTATAGAGGTATTGCCATCAAAGGGAGTCACCACCGGAATAGGACAGGATTACACCGGCAAAAAAATTAAAATATTCAATTCTGCGGAAGGACTTATGATAGCTATGCCTGATAAGGCATCCGATAAAACATATACTATATCCGTATATAATTCTATCGGGCAACTATTATATAACGAAAAGACAGAAAGTTCAGGCAGCAATTATTTGCTCAGCGGTTTCAATAGCAGAAATAACATATTAATTGTACAGGTGCGTACACCCGGGGAATTGTTTTCTGAAAAAATAGTTACAGGAGAATAACGGATCACATTGCAGTGCCTTTAATTGATTGTTCTTATCTGAAAAGTGAAATATATTGGATCGAAATCGCCGGGGGAAGACCTCCGGCGGTTTTGCAGAAGAAATTACTGATCAATGTTATCTATTTGTTTGGATGGAAGTGAAACCATAAAACTGGAGCCATTTCCAATGCTACTCTTTACAGCTACAGCTCCACCGAGTGTTTTTACCACCTCATTTACAATATACAGTCCCATACCTGTTCCTTCACCCTCCTCCCTGGTCCGGAAATAAGGCTTAAAAACAAGTTCAAGTTCATCTTTCGCTATGCCGATTCCATTATCCTTTACTTCAATAGTAACGCCATTACTTGAACCATTCACAGATATGTCAACAACAGGTTCTTTGCTTTTCGATCTGTATTTTACAGCATTGCTCATCAGATTCCGTATAACCGATGATACCAAATGACTGTCGGCATAGAAGGGAATATTATTGTTTATAACAATGTTAAATTTAACGGTATTGAATCCAGGCAGGTAGGAAAGCTCTCTCAAAACACCTTCAGTTATTTCATTAAAATCAATGCGGTCAGCGGCTGGATCTCTTATTGTTCCTTCCATCAGGTCTAACAAATCTGTGAGTTGCTTTTCGAGTGAAACTCTGCACTTTTCAATGATAGAAAACAGTTGTTTCAGATCATTGCCAACCTTCATTATATTTCCGACCTCAATTGCTCCTTTTATACTTTTCAATGGACTCATTACATCATGCCGGATCCTCATAAAATCGGGAAGCTTTTGTATCGCTATCTTTCTTGCTTTCCCTTCACTTTTCGTTTGCGATTCCGCTGGAACCTTGTTTTCTCCCGGTGAAAGATCAACGAATAACTGATCCAATTGATGAATTGTTTCTTCTAAACGATCTGATTGTTCAGAAGTCAGAGAGGAAGTATCAGTATCACTAATTCTGGATTTGATCATTGCAAGCAGGTCAACAATAGTTTCCCGCGATTTTGTGCTTTTTTTCAATTACAATTTGTTTTTATTAAATCTACTATATAGATGCAAATTTAATCAAAGATTACGTATTTATACGCATAAATCACTAGGTATTTATACCTATTTATGTTAAAACTTTTATTGCCAATTAAACCATGGTGTTAGTTAATTATCTTGCACAATATTGTATTTTTGTCCCATGAAGGATTGTGGGGAAAGGAAGTTGAACATCAATTTATCCTGAATGAAACAACGAAAACCCAAGGCCAAATACTCGTCGGTTATGCTGGTCGACGACAGCGAAATCGATAATTTTATCAACCAAAAAATGGTTGAGGGCTGTAACTTCGCTGAACGGGTGTATATTCACACGAGCAGTAAAAGCGGACTTGAATTCCTTAGAAACCTTGAACAGGCCGGCGACGGAGGAACACCATTATTTCCGGAGATCATTTTCCTTGATATTAATATGCCTATGATGGATGGCTTTCAATTTATTGAAGAGTTCGACAAGCTTAACACTGCATTATTGGGGAAAACAAAAATAGTAATGCTCACTACCTCTATCAATCCGGCTGATATTGAAAAGGCGAAACATCTTTCTTCCGTTCACAAATACATAAACAAGCCCCTTTCTCAAAAATCACTGGATCTCCTTTAATTTTTATCCCTATTGTTTGTTTATTGCTGCTACCTATTTTTCTATGTACTGCAATGTTTTTCCATCAACGGTTTTAACGGGAACCCATTTACCATGCTGGTCCAGTTTTTCAATCAGATAAAATTCTACTTCCGAATTCCAGCCAGAATATGGGGACCACGTGAGCTGCACATTGCCTTCAACTAATTCAACATTAAGCAATATAGAAGATCCCATATTACTCTGCGGGGTGGAAACGCCGCAGGAGTTAACGACCTCAATACGATAATAATAACTCTGCCGATTTACATCTACATCGCTATCGAAATATTCCCTGACTGCAGCCTTAACTGTATTTATCAATTTGTAATGACTGCTGTCAGTCGACCGGTATATCTTATACGCCGTTACAGTTTCTGGTTTGATTTTGGGCTTACTCCATTCCGTGTAAACCTTTGCATTATTAATCACAGTAGATCTGACCACTTCTACCTTCTGATCGGCAAAACTATTTGGCATGGGTCCAGCAATGGAAGTATCGCTGGATGACGTGATACTGTTTCCACATATTTCAGTGCCTTTCACCCGATATGAATAATAGGTCGGGCATAAAACGCTTTTATCAAGGTACATCAGAATGTTGGAAGGCACAGTTGCCATTAACTGAGGCGAAGCTCCTCCCGGTTCACTGCGATAAATTTCATATTTTGCTACAGAACATCCTTTATAAGGTGTCCAGCTGACCTTTACATTATCTTTCGCAATTATTTTCGCGGTCACATTTATTGTACAGTGCGCATTGATCTGATCAACAGGGATACTGTGAGCACAGCCATCCCGTGTTTCCACTTTGTAACAGTAAGCACGATCAAGTGTATTTAATCCTTTGTCATTATATAGCGTAGTAGCACGGTTATTTATCACGGCGACTTGGGTAAATACAGCTTCGTTGTCAGCTTTACGCCATATCACATACGAATCAAAATCATTTACCGTAGCCGGTTCCCAGGCAATATCTGCTGTTGTATTTGAAGAAACGGTAACCACCAATAAAGGTGAAACAGGTGGAGGCATTGAATCGGACACCCATATCATGGCCGGTTTTACAATGGTATCGCTGCAACCATTATTATTCGATACGATTAATGATATTGTTTTTGAACCGGCGGTTACGAAACTAACAGCGGGATTTTGCTGAGTCGAAGATAAAGTACTGTCAAAGTTCCATAAGTAGGTTGCGTTTTGGGTAGAAACAGAAGAATCTGTGAATTGCACGCGGGAGAACGGGCAAACAGCAGACGCATTGCTTACAAAGCGTGCAACGGGTGTTTGCAGCACTTCAACAGGTTTAACATTGAACGTATCCGAGCAATTATATTTTGTTGAAGCGATAACCTGTACGGGATATTTTCCAGGCAGGGTATAAGTATGCTTCACAGATAAAAGAGTGTCCCTCCCTCCATCGCCATATAGCCAGGTGACACGCTTTATATTAAGGTTTGAAACACTAAAAGCCACTGCATAAGGCTGGCAACCTTTTGCACCTGAAAGATCAAACCCGGAAGATGAAGGCATGGAATGAATTACAAGAGGAGTATTCATAGTTGATGAACATGCATACTTATCTGATATTGTAAGAGACACATCGAATTGACCCGAATCCCTGTAACTGTGTTCAGGCATTTGCTGCAAAGAAGAATCACCGTCACCGAACCTCCAAAGCCATGAGATCGCTTTTGATGAAGTATCGGAAAAAGATATTAATTGATTTGCGCATCCCGATGCCAGAGAAACACTGATCTTACTCTGCGGGCCGGATCGGATATTTACCGGGTAAGGAAGCACATAACTTGCCGGACATCCCATGGAATCTGTAATAAGTAATGATACATTATATTTTCCCTGATTTTTATACAGATAAGAAGGGTTTTTAACTGTGGAGAAGCTTCCATCTCCAAACAACCAAGTCCAACTGGATGAATTCATCGACTGGTCGATAAAGTTTATGCTTTGCTGACCGCACAAAGAAGAATCAGAAACCGTAAAATATGCGGATGGCCCAAGTACATGGACATAATCAATACGGGAAACAGTATCGGAACATCCTTTATTATTCAATACAACCAGGCGTACAGAATAACTTCCGGGAGTGGGATAAATGTGAGAAGGATTCCGGAGCGTTGAAGAAGATCCATCTCCAAAATCCCAGAACCATTTTGCTGCTCCTGCCGACGAATCCCTGAATGACACCAAAGAGGGAGCACAGGTAGAAGATGAAAACCCTGAAAACAGAGCTTTGGGACCACCAACAACAACAGGCGGCAATTGTACCGAGTCCGCACATCCCCCGCTTGACTTTACAATAAGCGTTGGCGTATAGGTTCCCTTATTCCTGAATATATGTGAAACCTGCTGGCTAACAGACTCTCCCCCATCGCCAAATTTCCACAACCACGATGCAATATTAGTCCCTTTTCCCGTGAAAACTACCGGGAGCGGCGCACAACCACTCAATACACCAATAACAAACCTGGCCTTGAGCTCAGAAATATTGGCTTTGGAAATACTTGCGGTGCAGCCATTACTGTCTATAACAGTAAGTGAAACCTGCCCGGCAGGCATAGTATTGAATGTATGAACCGGATTGCGAAGTGATGAACTTGTTCCATCGCCGAAATTCCATAACCAGGATATGGCATGCTTACTGGAATCGGCATATTGAACTGTAACCGGGAAACACTGCCTGTCTTGTACAAATGCAAAATCGGCCGAAACAAGATCTACTTTTACAGGTTTAGAAAACACGCTGTAACAATCATCGTCATAATAGGCAGTAAGTGTTACGGTATAATTTCCAGCTTTCGGAAATGTATGCATGGGATTCCCCGCCCTTTGTTTGGGGCTGCCATCGCCGAAATCCCAGACACAAAAATTATTTGCAGGCTGACTGATCCCGCTCGACTTGTTCTTGAATACCATTGCCAGCGTACCGCATGTATTTTTACGTACAAATGTAAAATCGGCAATCGGCTGACGAACCAATATAGTTGAAGACAGCGTGTATTTAAAATGGCACCCAATACTATTGTCGGCAGTAAGTGTTACTGAGTAATTTCCAGCGGCAGAGAATGTATGATCAGGATTTTGACTGGAAGAAACTGTTCCATCTCCAAAATCCCATTTATAATTGAACAACCCATTTGCTGCGAAATTGAATGTGACGGCATCTCCCGCACATACATCATATCGGTTCGCCCATAAGGTGGCTCCCGGTCCGAAATACGAGGTTTGCAAATGCCTGTCCTCACATCCCTCAGAATTTTTTACCGATAATTCGGGCGAATATACTGCTGAATCGGAATAATTATAAACAGGATTCTGAACGACCGATGTGCCACCATTTCCAAAATTCCATAGCCACGATGTCGGATTTTGAGAGGAATCAATAAAGGCAAATGTTCGTCCTGTACAGCTCTCCTGTTGATTCATTGAAAAATATGCCTTCACACTGCTTACCTGCACGTATGAAGGAATGGTTATAGTATCGATACGGCCAATGGAATCTTCAGCTATAATAATTACATTATAATTGCCCTGATTTTTATATACATGTTGAAAACTTTTAGCGTAACTGTATGCGCCATCGCCTGTCAGCCATTTGATCTTTTTAGCGGCTGAAATAAAATTGTTAAACGGGACGGCAAACGGCGCACAACCTTTTATGGCAGGCAGATGAAGTGTATCAATATTACTTCCTGTCCCGGGGATTTTCCCAAAGCCTTTGCCGGGATCTAAGATACCACTCAGATTACCCAAATTCCCGGCACAGTCCGGAAGCACAATAGAATTACCCTTTATAACATGCCCCGAACAGCCCGCTGCTGTTTCAACTTTAAGTGAAACCGAATATACCCCGGAACCGGAAAAAGTATGCAGCGGCTGCTTTTGATTTCCTGTTGTACCGTCACCGAAATCCCATAACCACGAGACCGCGTTCGCTGTGGTGTCAGTAAAAGGAACTGTATAGTTTGAACATGCAGGCAATGAATAGGTGAATCCCGCCGCAATACTGCTTACTTCAATTGTTTTAAATTTTGAAATTACCATGTCACAACCATTCGCGGTTTTGACGGTGAGAGTGACAACATATACTCCCGGCTGCGTATATGTATGCTGAGGTGATTGAAGGATACTCGAAGTGTTATCTCCAAAATCCCATAACCATCCCGAAGCTCCGGGTGTTGCATCGGAAAAATCCGTAGTGTAAGGAACACAGCCCCGGGAAGGCGCCGGCGGAGTGTATCTCTGCCCCGGATTAATCATCCGTATGTAATTATTAAGAACGATTGAATCTTTACAACCTAATGGCGTGCTAACAGTGAGCCGGACACTGTAGGTACCCAAACCGGTATATATATGTGTTGGGGTCATGGAAGAATCAGTAGTTCCGTCACCAAAATTCCATGTGTAATTGCCGGCTGATGAGAAAGCGGGTTTGAAATTTACTGCAAGCGGAGAACAGCCTGATGTTATGTCGGCTGTAAATCCGGTTGCGCCCTGCTCAACAACAATATCTTTTGAATAAGTGAACGCATGTTCACAATCATTACTGCCAATAGCCCGGAGTGTTATTTTATACTTGCCTCCATCCGGATAAACATGCACAGGATCTTTTAACGAACTGGTATCTCCATCACCAAAATCCCAAAAATATTTTACAGCACCAACGGAACTGTTAGAACAGATTATCTTTAAAGGAGCACAGCCTTTGTCTGCACTTACCGAAAACTTAGCCGCAGGGCTCTTTTTTACATTTATATATTGGGGCTTTTTAGTGTATGCCGAACAGCCCTGATTATTACTTACTGTAAGGTAAAGATCGTACTTGCCATCATTGGAATAAGTATGAACAGGATTTTGTGACGTGGATGTTGTTCCATCACCGAAATTCCACAACCATGAATTTGCCCAACTTGTAGTGTCTGAAAATTTTACTGAAAGCGGAGAACAGCCAAGAATAATATCACTGTAAAAATCCGGTGAAGTCGGAGTATATATCTGTATATAGTTATTAATTGCAACGGTATCATAACAACCATATTTATTTTTTGCAATGAGTGTGACAGTGAAGCTGTCCGTATTATTATATGTATGGGTGGGCTGCTTTAACTGTGATGCTGAACCATCTCCAAAACTCTATTTCCATTCAATTGCGGAGCTGTCGGAAGGACTAAAAGAAAATATTGTGGCAGGGTTGCAGCTGGTAGTGGTATTGCTGGTAAAGCCTGCATCGGGTTTTGGATAAATTTCAATGTAGTCGGTTTTCACCATTACATCCTTGCAATTGAACCCGTTATCGGCAACAAGTTTGACAGTGTATTTACCGGGAGTAACATAGGTATGCTGTGGGTCCCGAAGAGTGGAAAAACTTCCATCACCGAAATCCCAGATCCATTTGTCTGAATTGACGGAAGTATTAACAAACAGAAAATTATTGTCATTCACACAGGATGATATTTTTGCCGCATAAAAACCGGCAACAGGCAATGTTTTAACTCTTATGAGGTCCTGCAACACCAGGGAATATTGGGCACCATTCGATTTGCTGCAAAAAAGTTTTACGGTGTAATTTCCCGGAGAGAGGTACACTACGGACGGGTTACATTGGGTAGAGGTGGTTCCATTTCCAAAATCCCAAAACCAGGAACCTCCATTCTTAGTCAGATTCTTAAAAGTTACATTCAAAGGAACGCATCCGCTTGTTTTGTCCGGTTTAAAATCCACCTGTTTAGTGGTATCAGTGCCAAGATTTGTATTATGAGGCGGCTGATATAAAGGGTTCTGGGCAAAAATTTTCCCTGCACACAGCATCACGCAAAGTGCGTATATGTAAATGTTATTTTTTTTATCCAGGGACTTTGTACTTTTCATAACACCATTGATTTATCAAATATAATATATGTAACTATCATTTTCTGGATATCGAGATTTCCGCATACGATCTTTCATTATTTACAGTTTTTACAACCTCACTGATTACAATTCCCTCTTTGTTAAACCTTCTTATGCGATAGTACGATTCATTCGCCAAAGGGTACTCATCAATGAAGCAATGAAGCAATTGATTGTCGCCGGGCGACTCAATACTTTGCTTTGCATACAAGGGCGTAAAAACATGGTTATCCACTGATCTCTCCAATAAATAGAGTGATTCCCCGTTTGGTTCAATAACTTCCCATTTTACATACGCCTTTCCTTCAATGCACTTTACTTTAAATGAAGTGAGTGTATAACTCTTCTTGATGTCACTTCCGCCATAATTGCATTTGGATTGCCCGAAAGAAACATTAGCTGCACTTAATATTATTGCAAATGCGAGGGCCGTTATGCCTGCCCTATTTGCAAAAATTTTCAGTAGTGGGTTCTTGGTTTTCATGATTTCCTGGTTTTTAAAGATTTATACTGTGTAAATAATATCCATTTTATTGCAGCAGCATCAGGCTGCCTGTTTTAATTATTCGCTGTGTATTCTCTCCGCTGGCTGATATCCTGTATACATACATATCCTGTTTACATAATACGTCCAGGAAAGTGCCATCCCATTGCTTATTGATATCAGTACTTTCGAAAACGAAATTGCCCCAACGATCATAGATCACCATTTTGTATTCAACTATTCCTTTACCAACAGCTCCGAATGTATCATTCAACCTGTCATTATTAGGAGTAAATGCATCGGGAATATATAAGGTAAACCCGGGAGTAATCTCAACTGTATTTGATTGACTGAGGATTTTATTGTTTCCTTTTTTAAATGCAGTAACTCTATATACTTCGCTTCCTTCTTTTTCCTGAGCAACGGCTACTGCAGCCAACGAGAAGAAAGCGATGCAGATAAATATTGTTGCTACTGATTTCATTGTTCTTTTCTTTTGTTATATCAAAGTAACTGCATAGCACGGGGGTATACCACCCTACTTGGGGACGATAATAACAGATGTAAGATTTTTTAAACAATTGTCCGATTTCAAAAGGGAGTGAAAAATTCGTTATGGAACCAGCCGGGATCCAGATCAGATCAGCCCTTCTATGTTCTGACCTATTGACGAAGGCTCGTAAATAAACATGGTTCAGAAATGGCCCCGGGAGGGACTTATATCATTTTGATGTATTTATGACCGCAAAAACAAAGAAATAATACAAATACGGCAAATTGAGAGGATTAATCCGGGTAAGATTTTAAGCTTAAATGAGATAAAATACGACTGTTTGAAGGGAATTTACACTATCCGGCACTTTTTAAAGAAGAACTTTTCAGCTCCGGCAAAGTTTAGCGATCGATGCATCATCCATCGGGAGGTATTCAAGCATACGGGTTCTCCCTTCGTTGTTCAACCTGAATTGATTTCTTAGTTTGAGCAGCTTTTCAAGTGAATTATCTTTCAGGGCTTTCGAAGAAAGTAATAGTTGCAACATTTTCGAAAATATCTGTACCTGCTCGTATTCTCCGCTTTCATTTAACTCCCTTATCTTACGGGTCACATTCTTCAAATAAGTAAAAGCTGTTTCATCCTTATTAGCAAGTATATACGCGTAAGTAAGAAGAAGCTTCAACTCCACCTCTGTATGAGAAAAATTACGCGTACTGATGTTATTCAGTAATTTTTGAAGCTGACTTATCGCTTCCTGTTCATTACCTGAAAGTAAAGCGCATATGGCCTGTGATTTTACAAAATTCACATAATTGGGGATATCGTCAGTATCGGGCTTATAGGACTCAAATATTTTTGCATTCTCTTCAACCATTGCCTTTTCAGATTGGTCATGAATGCGATATTCCAATGCCGACAGTAAAAACCGGGAAGTGAAGCAACAAAAACTGCACAGCATGAAAGAGGGAAGTGAATCATTTACCTGTTCGTAATATACTTTCGCCTTCTTATATTGCTTTAAGTGCATATAATATTCAAACTTTAAAAAATTATGAATGTTCAACAGGTATTTGTAGGTGATATCTTTATCGTAAAGGAGCAATGTTTTCTCAATATAATCGAGCATATCTTCAATAGGTTCATCATCCTTAACAGCATCCGGGCGGGTGACAAATATGGCAAAACTGATATTAATAATATTCTTGTAGATGGCCAGATGATGCGAGCGGTAAAGCTCTGCAAGCGCGGCCATTTCTTTTTTAATGATAACCAGGATATCGGTAAGTGCAATGTCCTTTGAAAGGTAGTACTCGCCAAGTGTTTTATGGAAATCAGCTATAAGGTCTTCTCCTTTATCCAGCGAAGCTGTATAAGCAAGGTGTTTATTGTACTGTTGCGAGTATTCGTAATATTTTTGCGAATGCAGGTGGAGCTTTTTCAAAGCGCCATATACACCCCTGAGCTCATGAGGCAGGTCGTGTTTTATCAGATCTTCTTCAAGTTTTTTAAGTATGACAATTGCCTGCTCGCGCGGTGTATTATAAACCAGGTTGGGAATAGTTGAAACGGTATGTAACAGATCGGCGCGTGAACCCTCCAGGTTTGAAGCGAGAAACTCCTGCACCTTATCATACAACCTTGATTTAAGGGTATAGTATGCGCTTTGATTAACGGCCAACTGTGTAGCTATATCATCATCATTCAGCTTATTCTCCCGCATTAAAGTAAAAAGGAAAAGAAATTTATCTGCTTTGGTGGAAGCTAATTTTTTACTTACCTGATCGTAATCCTCCTCTTTCAGTTGAAGGATCATATCTTTTAGTTTGATCATACTTTGATTAGATAGTTTAAATCACCAATATAATAATTTCTTCACCCCTGTTTTCTACGGAATAAAGTTAATTGATATCGGAGAATTAACAAACATCAATCAAATAACATTTACTATTTGATCAAATTTTAAAAATCCGTGTATTTCATCGAATGCCGGAGGATCCTTTATCTCTATTCCAAGAAGCAAAACATCATCGATCTGTTCCTGTTTCCCCTTCCACTCATCAAAAAAACTGTTTATAATCTGTTCCTGGACATCTATAGGTATGTAACATGATTTTGTCAATAATGAGATCAGGCGCTTTTTCGAAATTTTTTTTGCACTTTTATCATTAAACTGATCCGCGTACCCATCGGTAGAGAGGAATATCCTGTCATTTGCTTCAAGGTAAAGAACATGATTCGCATACATTGTATTTTCAGCCTGGCCAATAGCGGTCTTATCGGCCGCGATCTCATTGAATTCCCCTTTTCTTACAACATATAAAGGACGGTTTGCGCCGGCACATTCTGCAATATTGGTTTCGAGGTCTATTGAACACAAAACAATGTCCATTCCGTCCTGAAGGCTTGTTTTATCGTGATTAAGAATTTTCCGAACACCTTTATTCAGCTGGTTTAAAATATCAGCCGGATGGCTAACTTCCCTCTTATTCACTATTTCATGAAGCAGGTTGCTGCCCATCATTGATAATAAAGCCCCTGGTACGCCGTGACCCGTGCAGTCGGCAACGGCGATAAAAAATTTATTGCCTTTCCTTTTGAACCAGAAAAAATCTCCGCTTAATACATCCTTAGGCTTATATGAAATAAAAGATCCCGGGAATGCATCCTTCAATACATTTACATTGGGAAGTGAGGCGCTCTGAATTTTCTGGGCGTAATTTATACTGTCCTTGATGTCCTTATATGCACTTTCGATCCTTTTATTGGCAATATCCAATTTGGCATTCAGCCTCTCCAGCTTTTTCTTATTAATTACATTCTCGATCGCTGAAGGGAGCCGTAACAGATTGCTTTTTAAAATATATTCATCTATTCCTTCCTTCAGGTATTCCGCTAACTTTCCTTCAGAAATGGAGCCGGAGATCAGGATAAAAGGAATGTTCTGATATTGCCTTCTTAAAATACAAAACGCCTCTATACCACTAAACTGCGGAAGAACGCAATCCGAAAATATTATATCAGGCCTATACTCCTCCAGCGCCTTTACAAAGGAGCCTTCCTGCCAGACTCTTAAAATGCTGAATGCGATATTTTGCTTTGCAAGAAATCTTTTGATCATTTCAGCATCAGCCTCCTGATCTTCCACGATAAGAATTTTTATCTGTTCCATGTTTATTGGTTATATTTAGTACGCCTTGTTTTGTGTTTTCAAAACTACCTCATGGAATTATATTATGATCAACAACCCGGACTCAAGCCTGACTCATGTAAGATTTTTGATCAATTGGTTCGCAAACCCGACCTAAACATGTCAAAATAAAAGCACAGCAATTCAGCAGTTATTTTATAAAATAGGATATCCTATTTTTAAAAAATAGGTATTTATACCTAGGCATTATTACTAGTTTTTATAAAAAATTCTACAATTGAAAACTCTGCACTACATTTGACCAGGAGAAAACTTAACCGGACCAGGATGATTTTAACGAAAAGCAACAGATGAATGGAAGAACTGGAAATCCATGATCGGTACAAATTTTTTTCCGGAATCGCGGCAACTATTGTAATTGGGCTGGGGATGTTTGTTCTGGCCGGCTGGCAGTTTGATGTCGGATTTTTCAAACGCCCATTCCCCAACTTAGTTGCGATGAATCCTACAACTGCTTTATGTTTTATCGCTTCCGGTATCTCAACCCTGTTAATCGTAACAAACAAAAGTATGCACAACACCAATATGTATGTATTACTGTTTGCAGCGGTACCGTTTATTATTGGCATACTAAAAGTATTTACACTTGTTTGGGGGGTCGACCTTCGGATTGACAGTCTGCTTTTTGCTGAAAAAATAAAAAATGATGTCATTGGAAATCTGTCGAATCGCATGGCCCCTAATACAGCATTCAATTTTATGATTTGCGGAACGGCATTATTGCTGATCAATTATGAAACTAAAGAAAAACACATGCCAGCCCAATATCTTGCTTTAATTGTTGCATTAGTTGGTCTGCTATCGGTATTGGGATACCTGTATCGCGTGCAGGCATTTTATGGTGTGCTTACTTATATTCCAATGGCTATCCATACTGCAATTGGTTTTCTTTTTATCTCACTTGCGATCCTGTTCACCAATCCCGATAGAGGAATTATGAAAGTAATTACAGGATCGTATGCGGGAAGTTCCACTCTGCGTTTCTTAATTCCGGCTGCAATCATTATACCGATCATACTGGGCTATTTCCGACTTATAGGAGAATGGGAAGGCCTCTTCGGCATGGAATTCGGAGTCGCCATACTTGTATTATCCATTATAATCGTATTTATGTGCCTTATTTGGTATAATGGGGTATCACTTAATAAAAGGGATATCCTGCGGAAGCTGGCCGAGAATAACCTTCTAAAACTAAATATGGAACTTGAAGCAAGAGTAATAGAACGCACAAAAGAATTTCAAAATAGTGAACGGAAATTCAGAGCTCTTATTGAGAATAATTATGATGCCATTGTATTAAACGACAGCGATGGAATACCATTGTACCAGAGCCCATCCGTTGAAAAAATGCTTGGATGGTCCTTAAACGAAAGAGAAAATAAAAACGGTACGGAGCTTATGCATCCGGATGATGTGGAAAATGTAAGAATTAAAATGAAGGAGGCGCTTGAACACCCGGGCAAACCAATTCATTCCTCTCATCGCATAAAACATAAACAAGGCCATTACATCTGGACTGAAGGAACAATAACCAATATGCTGCATGAACCGAGTATTGGCGCTCTGGTATCAAACTTTCGCGATATTACGGATCGCAAACTTGCTGAATCCGAATTAAAAGAAAAAGCCATTTACACTTCCAAAAGGTCGTGCGACCTTTTGGAAGTGCTTTTAAAATATTCCATGATGGACTTCTCACAGCGGATACCCGTGAGCGAAAAGGGAGATGAATGGGACGCTATTGCCATTGGCCTGAATACACTAAGCGAAGAGCTTGAAAGCCATATAAAACAGGTACAGGACGCCAATCGACAATTGGTTGCTGTTAACAACGAATTGGAATCATTCAGCTATTCTGTTTCTCACGACCTGCGTGCCCCCCTGCGCGCTGTGAACGGGTATGCCCAGGTGTTAAACGAAGACTACTCCGCAGTTTTAAATAAAGAGGGGAAACGGCTTATTGAAACCATACAATACAATGCCACAAAAATGGGAACATTGATAGATGACCTGCTTTCCTTTTCAAGACTTGGACGAAAAGAAGTGCAGCGATCTGCTATCAATATGAATGACCTGGCGGAAGGTTTAATTATTGAGCTGAACAAAACCGTAAAGTACAACGCGAAGATCGAATATGGCAAATTGCACACCGTTACCGGCGACTACGGACTCATTTACCGGGTCATGTTCAATCTGGTTTCAAACGCGGTAAAGTATTCTTCAAAAAATGACAATGCCCGAATAGAGATCAGTTCGGAACAGAATAAGGATGAAACCGTTTTCTTTATTAAAGATAATGGGGTAGGATTCGATATGCGCTACTCAGGTAAATTATTTGGTGTATTCCAACGGTTGCATACCTCCGAAGAATTTGAAGGGACCGGAGTGGGACTTGCAATTGTGCAGCGAATAATTTCGAAGCACGGAGGCCGCGTGGGCGCGGAGGGATACCTGAACAAAGGAGCCACTTTTTATTTCGCTTTACCTAACAATTAAAAAACATAAAAATGGAAAAACAAAAAGTAGACATTTTACTGGTGGAAGACAATATCAATGACGCGGAATTAACTATCCGCGCACTCAGAAAAAATAACATATTAAATCTACTGGTACACCTGAAAGATGGTGCAGAAGCCCTAGACTATATTTTCGGCACAGGCAGTTATTCCGCCAAAGAACCAAACAATGAACCAAAAATCATTTTGCTGGACCTGAAAATGCCAAAGGTAGGCGGAATAGAAGTGCTTGCAAAGTTAAAGTCAAACGAACGCACAAAAAAAATCCCTGTTGTTGTGCTTACTTCATCAAAAGAAGATCCGGATATAAAGGCCTGCTATAATTTAGGCGTTAACAGTTATATCGTAAAGCCGGTTGGATTTGAAAATTTCACAAAGGCAGTCGCCGACCTTGGCATGTACTGGCTGCTCCTTAACCAATCTCCTACTTAAAGAAAATCAAATGACAAAAAAAATTAAAATACTTATGGTGGAAGACTCTGCTGCGGACGCGGGATTGATCCAGCATGAATTAAAAAGGGAAGGAATTGATTTTGTCGTCACCGTAGTTTCAACCAAGGTCGGTTTTGAAAAAGAGCTGATTGAATTTATTCCCGATGTTATACTTTGCGACCATTCGCTTCCACAATTTAATTCGATGGAAGCATTGAGGGTCTTTCTCCTTCATAACGTCAATATCCCGTTTATTCTTGTTACAGGATCCGTCTCAGAAGAGTTTGCTGTGGAAAGTCTCACCGCGGGAGCTGATGATTATATTCTGAAGTCATCATTAAAAAGACTGCCTTCAGCTATCTATAATGCAATTGCGAAAAAGACTGCCGAAAATGAAAGAGAAATAAATTTCAGAAAACTACAGGATGCAAATGCGGAACTTAAAACATTTATTTACAGGTCGTCGCACGATATACGGCAGCCTGTTTCTTCTATTCTGGGATTGATCGAACTGACAAAAAAACAGCTGAATAATTCACAGCTGAATAATTCAGAGACGACACCTTTGATTGAAATGATGGATAATTGTGCAAAAAGACTCGACAATATCCTGCTGCAATTGATAGAGGTTATTCGTGTGAAGGATGACCTGCCAGAAAAATCGGAAGTTGACTTCCACTCTTTAATAACTGATGTTATTGATCAATTAAAATATCATACCGGCTACGAGAAGATAAAATTCAGCGTTAACGTTGAAAATATCACTCCTTTCTATTCAGACGAAAGCATGCTCATATCACTATTTCAAAACCTGATCGGAAATGCGATACAATACAGGAATTATTCTATACCGAACCCCTTTGTAAATATTAATGTTAAAAATGTTGCCTCCGGACTTGAGATTTTAGTCAGTGATAACGGGATAGGAATAAAAAATAAATTACTGGATCAGGTTTTCGAGATGTTTTACAGGGGAACCATCCAGTCGAACGGACTTGGTCTTGGATTATATTTAACAAAAAATATTGTGGATAAATTAAACGGGATAATTAAAATAGACAGTGTTGACGGGAAGTCAACAACCGTTTCTGTTTTCTTTCCGTGTTGAATTAAATTTTTAAAGAAATAACAATACCCCCGCATATAAAATTGTTCAGCGCGAATTTATTCAGGAAAAACTCTTCACTGTTTTCTTAATCACCAATAGTAAATTCCTGGATATCAATGTTTAATGATTTTATTAATCCCCGGCCCGTTTATTGCACAGAAGATTTGCCAGCTATTACCTTATCAGGATACAGCTAAAATTCATAGATTGCAGAGCAGAATCCGGATTCGGATTATTGTGGAATAATGAAAATAAAACTATTAATACCGCTCATCGGAGTTCTTCTTTTGTGGCAACCACTTTATTCGCAAACTGCCGATGAAACAATAGATCTGTTAAATACGCTATTCAGTGAACACAGCATAGGAACAACAAATTTTTCACTTAAAAAGGTAAGCGATACCGAAATTATTGCCACCAACAGTGTAGCAGTGAATAACTACGGTTCCGAAAAACTCACGTATCGTTTTAATCCCAAAAACGCCCTGTCGCTCAAAAGCATTATAAGTAAAAAAAATGTGACGATTATTTTCACTTTCAAAGAAAATTCTGTTGAATGGTTCGACAAATATTTGCGGATTGAAATGTTAAGTAAGATCCAGTGCTCTCTCATAAACATGAATGAAAAAGACATTGACGATCTGCTGAAAGCGTATAAACATTTAATTAATTCACTTGGAGGTAATCTTAAGGACGAAATTTTTTAAACAGGCCTATCCAATTAAGAATTTTTCATCCACCAAACCTGCCTGAGCGGCAGGCA
>JACPDY010000118.1 GCA_016183775.1 Bacteroidota bacterium | reverse complement strand
TAGCGGCGCTTCGACAGGCTCAGCAACCGCAACAGGAGCCGGAGGAAGTCCGGGTTATACATTCGCATGGAGCAATGGAGGTACAACATCTCAGATATCAAATCTCACATCTCAGATCTATACAGTAACAGTAACAGATAGCAAGGGATGTGCGGCGACTACTACTGCCGCGATAACTTCGCCACCACCCTTAACCGGACAATTTACCAAGGGTACAGCCGGCTGTGCGGGATGCGGCTGTAAAGAATGGCTCATGGTAAATGCGGCAGGCGGCACAAGTCCTTATAGTTACACCTGGCCGGACGGATATGTGAACAGGTATAAAAATAAGTTGTGTCCGGGTGGTTATAGTGTAAATATAAAGGATAAGAATGGGTGCAGTATTAATGTTAATTTAACCGCGCCCTGATCCACTTGTTTATAGTATTAAGCTTTTGAAAATAAATATCATATTTCATGATCAGCAACTTTAACAGGACACGCACTCTGATTATTTTCAGTATTTTTTTACTGAATGATAATATTGAGGTTAATGCCCAACATTCCGACAATGGTGATTGGCCCGGTATTTTTACAGGAAATAGTTTAAGTGAAAACGAAAGACAAATTATTTATAATAATATTTCCAATTTACCGGTAATGTTCCGTAAAAATATGGGGCAATGGGATGACTATACCGTAGATGATAATAAAATACTTTACAAAGGATCTTCACCCGGCTGGAACGCTAATATTTATTTTTTAAAAGACAAGTTAAGTTTTGCAGTCGTACGGGAGTTGGAAGAGCCTGATGTTAATTCATCTGCCATTAGCCGGTCTCCCGTAGAGTCTCAAAGTGAATACCTGGTTTGGAATCTTCATTTTAAAGAGGCAAATCCAAATGTTAATGTAATATCTGAAGGAAAAGAGGATAGTCATACGAATTATCTTCTTGGAAATGATTTTACAAAACACAGAATCAATGTTCCTGATTTTCGTATGATCTCGTATGAGAACATATATCATAATATTGATATTAATTATTATAGTTCAGGTAAGGAGTTGAAGTACGATTATGTTATAAAGCCAGGCGGAGAGATTAATGTTATTCGGATGCAACTCGAAGGTGTGGAACACTTGAATATTAATGATAAAGGCCAATTGGAAATAACAACAGTGTGGGGAACATTATTGGAGGAGCTTCCGGAGTCATATCAATTGATAAGCGGACGAAAACAAAAAGTCAGCATTGAATACCGTATAATTGATAAAACAACTTTTGGATTCATATTGAAAGGAGATTATGATCCGGCAAATACACTCGTTATCGACCCGGTAATTTTAGCATGGTCAACATTTTTAGGAGGGACCGCTGCGAGTAATAGTTATATGGGAGACATTGCGTTGGATGCTGTGGGAAATGTGTATGGTGCAACTTATAATGACGCTAACTTTCCAATTACAGCCGGGGTATTTCAGCCTGTACGAAACGGAGCAAGAGATGCCGTCGTTTTTAAATTAAATCCTACAGGTACCGCAATTATTTACTCTACCAATCTTGGCGGTAGCGGATCCGAGTTGGGTTATTCAATAGCGGTTACTGCATCCAATGAAGTAATAATAGCCGGAAATACCGATTCTCCTAATTTTCCGGTCACGGCAGGCGCTTTCCAACCTGCTTTTGGGGGTGGTTTCAGTGATGTTTTTATATCTAAACTTAATGCAACAGGGTCTGCGTTAATATATTCTACTTACCTCGGAGGGGTGGATAATGATGACCTTACGTGGATGGGTGATGGACTTGCTATTAATTCTGCCGGAGAAGCTTTTGTAACCGGAGTCACAGCATCCGCGAATTTTCCTGTAAAAGCCGGGTCCTTTGATACAGGGTACAATGGCGTGCGTGATGGATTTGTAACGAAGCTAAATCCGACCGGTACCGCTTTAATTTATTCTACATTTTTAGGGGGAACCAGTTCTGATAATGGAAGCGGTATCGCGATTGATGCAGCCGGTGCAGCTTATGTTACCGGCTCAACAGGTTCAATTAACTTTCCAACTACAGCCGGTTCGTATGATAATAGCTATAATGGGGCGCAGGATGCTTTTGTAACAAAGTTAAACGCGGCAGGAAGCGGATTGGTGTATTCAACATATGTTGGAGGTTTTAATTTTGAGGAGGCTTTCTCTATTGCAGTAAACCCGGCAAATGAAGCTTTTGTGGTTGGTACGACACAATCTATTAATTTCCCAATCACTCCCGGAGTGTTCAATACAGTATTTAATATGGCAAGTGCTTTTGTATTTCGTTTAAATAATACTGGTTCAACATTCATCTATTCTGTTTTTTTGGGTCATGCAAATAACGCAAATGGAATTGCTGTAAATAATTTTGATGAAGCATACATTACCGGCAATACTAATTCTGCAATACCGGTAGTTCCGCCGGATTATCCAACTACTTCCTGTGCGTTTGATACTTCACCAAACGGCGGGTCCGATTTTTTTCTGAGTAAATTGAATTCAACGGCAAGCATTTTGCTCTATTCAACTTATATTGGAGGAAATAATAGTGATTATTCAAGTATCAAACCAGTTTTACGAATCGGTGGTTGCGGAGATGATGAAGTGGTCATGTGCGGTACTTCTCATTCCGGTAATTTTCCGACAACCGCGGGAGTAGTGCAGCCATCTAAGCTTAATGGTATATATGATCAGGCTGTTATTTTTAAATTTAAGTCAAAAGTTGTTCCGAATTTTAGTTTCTCATCAGGACCTAATTGTAATGTACCTGTTCAATTTACAGATATGAGTTCGGGCAATTGTGTCTGGAAAAGTGGTTCATGGACTCCAACTTCCTGGAAATGGTTTTTTGGTGACGGAACCACATCTTATGTGCAAAATCCCTCTCATGTATATGCCACAGGGGGAACTTATAATGTAAAATTAGTAATCGGATGTCCTGCAGATTCGATCATTATTCCTGTAACTGTAACCAGTGTCAGTTGTTGTGTCGCGACATTGAATCCTACTTCAAATGTGGTGGATGCGAAGTGCGGAGCAAATAATGGTTCCGGATCAGTTACTGTAACCGGTGGAACATCGCCGTATACTTACAGCTGGTCTCCAACCGGTGGTTCGGGCTCCGCGGCAACAGGCCTTTCACAAGGCACATATAGTGTACTGATCACCGATGGACTAAATTGTAAAACCTCCGTGAATCTCACCGTGAATAATACGCAGATGACGATTGTAGCCGGAGTTCAAAATTATTTATGCAATGGAAAGAATAATGGAACATCTTCAGTGTTGGTTATGGGTACTGCAACTCCTCCTTATACTTATAGCTGGAGCAATGGACAAACCACCCAGGGCGCTACCGGTCTTTCAGCCGGGAATTATACCGTAACAGTAAGGGATGCTACCGGCTGCAGTTTGACAAAAGTTGTTGCCATAACTCAACAGGCACCAATTGCTGTAACTGTAACGCCTGTCAATGGAACCTGTGGCAATCCGGGAACAGCTACGGCTACTGCTATAGGAGGGGGGACGCCATATACGTATTCCTGGAGCAATGGACAGCTTAATTCGGCTACTGGACTTGTAGCGGGAACTTATTCTGTTACAGCCACTGATGCCGGAGGATGTACAGGTACTAAAACATTTTCAATAACTGTTGCACCCAATCCTGCTTCAGCTACTTTTACCCAATCGCCTGCCGGAACTGTTTGTATTGGTACTGCTATAAACTTTACCAATACCGGTACCACAGGTACATATAACTGGGTAGTATCGCCGATCACTCCTGCAAATGTGAGCGGTACTACGGTTAATTTTTCCTATACTTTTTTAACTGCAGGGTCATACAGTATATCTCATACGGTATGGACCTCCGGGTGTTCGGCAAATGCAACCGGTAACATAACAGTAATTAATTGCACATCCGGCCCAACCGTAACCGCCACAGGAAGTGCAGTCTGCCCCGGGAATTGTGGTGTTGTTACAGCTAGCGGTGCGGGAGGAACAAGTCCGTACACTTATTCATGGAGTAATACTGCTACAACCCAAAACATAGCTCCTTGTCCGGTTGCAACAACAACTTACACAGTAACAATAAAGGATGCCGGTGGAAATACATCCACATCAACTGCTGTGGTTACTGTAAATCCTGCGGTAACTGTTTCAGTTTTATCAACTAATATTGCTTGTAATGGAAACGCTGACGGTTTAGTAACAGCTACAGGTAGCGGTGGAAGTTCACCTTATACTTATAGCTGGTCGGCCCCTGGTGGATCAACGACTGTAATTTCAGGATTAACAACCGGAACCTATACTGTAACAATAACAGATAATAAGGGTTGTACGTCTGCTTCTGCATCCACAATAATTTCGCCATCGGCATTAACAGGACAGTTCGTCAAAGGTACAGCCAACTGTGTAAGTTGTGGTTGTAAAGAGTGGGTAATGGTTTCGGCTTCAGGAGGTACAAGCCCGTATAGCTATACCTGGCCGGATGGATATGTGAACAGGTATAAAAACCAGCTTTGTCCCGGGTCATATAACGTAAATATTAAGGATAAAAACGGGTGTAGTATAAACGTAAGTTTAACTACGCCGTGAAGGTTGTAGTATAAATGTAAATCTTACGTCACCCTGATAATCGGATTAAACGTTTTATTTATTCAGATTACAAACATAGTTTTTAAAATTTTCTGGCGATAAATTAAAACAAGAATGAAGGACAGAAACTATTGCTTTTTAGTTGCGCTATTTATTATCGGTAATTTATTTGCCGGCAATAATAAAATAACTGACCCACAAATAAAAGCCCGTGCAAATGAATGGCTGTCGGAGCAAACAGCTTTGGGTTTTATTGAAAACAAAGGGCAAATGGCCGACATAAATGGTGAGCCGGCGCCATATGTTTTGTTTAAAACTGAACTGCCTGGTTTAATTATTTGGGTAACCACAAGTGGTCTTACCTACCAATTTTTAAAATCAGAAGAAGAAAAGGATCAGAAAGAAAGGGAGAATATTGGTTCTGCAAATTCGAAAGTGAAGCAGGAGGATGAGTTTTCGGGGGCGTGGCAGCGTGTGGATATGACCCTGCAAGGAGCATCTATCAAAAAAGAAAATATCATTACTGAAGGTGATATCACACAAGGCGAAGTAAATTACCATTTAAGTCATTGTCCAAATGGGATTTTAAATGTAAAGACTTACTCCAAAATTATTATTCATGAAGTATATCCCGGCATAGATTGGGTATTATACACAAACTTTTCATCTGAAAGAGATAATCAAAGCTCTATAGTATCAGGGGGACTTAAGCATGATTTTATTGTTCACCCTAATGCGGATCCTAATCAGGTAAAATTCATTTACGAAGGAAGCGGAAAATTGCAAATGAAAAGGGATGAAATTATTTTTGAGAATGAACTGGGAAAAATAAATGAAGGAAGACTTCTTTGCTTTCAGGAAGATGGGTCTAAGGAAATATCCTCGCACTATAAAAGAAGGCAAACGAATAAGAAGATTATAGGAGGGTTTTCTTATCAGGTTAGTATAGAAGTTGGTAAATACGATCCCTCACAAACACTTATAATCGATCCCCAACTGGTATGGGCAACTTATGTTGGGGGTGTAAGTGTGGAAGGCGCAATGGGAGTTGAGTGTGATGCTGCCGGTAATGTTTTTATGGTTGGGTATGCTGCAAACAATGGTTTTCCTACTTTAAATTCCGGAACATACTATAAGGGAACATTTGGTGGAGGTAATGGCGATGTATTTATTGTTAAATTTTCGGCAGTCGGAGCAATGCTATGGTCAACATATTTTGGAAGTCCGAGTCGGGAAGAAGGGATCGACCTTGCCATAGACAACACAGGTAATGTATATATTGCCGGATTCACCGCAGGAGCCGGAATTCCAACGCTTAATGCCGGAGGATATTTTGACAATACCTTTAACGGGGTACAGGATTTTTTTATTTTAAAATTTACGAACACCGGGGTTTTGAATTGGTCAACTTATTATGGAGGCAGCGCCGCGGATGTTACGCAGGCAATTACCGTTGATAATAGTGGAAATATTTATCTGACCGGCTATACAAAATCAACAAACTTTCCTACTCAGGCCTGGGGAGGAGCATATTATGATAATACCCAGAATGGCAATGGAAGTTTTGGATATTGGGAGGGAGATATTTTTATTGTTAAATTTTCAAGTGCAACAAATCTGATTTGGTCCACTTATTACGGAGGAGGCCCTTGGTTTTCAACTATCGGCGGAGGAGATTGGGGGGAAGATATTACTATTGACAGCAATGGAAATATAATAGTGGTTGGGTGTACGAGTTCACAGGTTAATTTCCCTATTAAGGCCTGGGGAGGAGCCTTTAATGAAGCAGCTTTGGGTTCTAATAAGAATGGATTTTTGCTGAAGTTTTCCGGTACGGGTATTCTGTTATGGGCAACAGGTTTTATGCCATTCGGACAAATTACGTCTGTTGTAACCGATTCAAACGATAATATTTTTGTAGCTGGTCATGCAAGTAATCTGACACCTACTACAGGATTAAAGGATCCCGGAGGAGGCGCGTATTTTCAATTTGTAAATGCCGGATTCGGATCAGATGTATTTATTGCAAAATTTTCTGCTGCGGGTATTTTGCAATGGTCAACATTTTATGGAGGCAATGGATGGGAAGACCTGTTTGACATTTTTAATTCAAATCCAAGTGCTACAAATACAGGGGCGCAGGTTGATGTTGACAAATGCGATAATGTTTATCTTTTGTTTGCTTCAACATCCGATAATCTTCCAACGTTAAATCCGGGATGCGGATATTTTGACAACACTTTTAACGGAGCAACTAACTTTTCGCCGGGTAGTTTTCCTTATACATGTGATCATTATATTGCCGAGTTCAGCAATGCAGGTATTTTGAAATGGGCCAGTTATTTGGGCGGAGATGGTTGGGAAGCCCGCCCTTTTATGGATTTTGACATAAATGGTAATTTATATATTGTTGGTGAATGGCAATCCACTCTTGCATTTCCTCCGCTTCTTGACCCCGGCGCGGGTGCATATTTCGACAATACATTTGGAGGTTCTGATGATGGTACTCTTTATAAGTTTGTTCCGGATAGAATGCAGGAAACCCAATCGCAGGTAAATTCTACATCGTGTGTATGCAATGGCACAGCTACTGTTAACATCACATGCGGTACTGTGCCATTTAGTTATGTATGGAACAATGGTTCACAAACGATCAGCACTGCAAGCGCTACAAATACAATTACAGGGCTTTGTCCCGGAAACTATTGGGTGGAAATTAAAGATGCTGCCTGTATAGTTAATCGCGATACTGTTTATTATACTATAACCGGCAGCAGTGGAACTTTGACTGTTGCCGCCAGTGCAACACCTGCCGGGTGTGTTACTCCTGGCACTGCCACAGCTATACCCACAGGAGGAACAGGGCCTTATACGTATAGCTGGTCTTCCCCCGTTGCACAAACAACTTCAACAGCAACCGGGTTGATTGGGGGCGTTTATACAATTACAGTAACTGATGCAGCGGGATGTAAAACAGCCCGTACTGTAAGTGTTACACAACCAATTCTCACAGTTGCCGCGACAACAAATCCCGGTGCTTGCAACATCAATAACGGAAGTGCAACAGCTACAGCATCAGGTGGAGTTTCTCCTTACATATATACCTGGAGCAATAACGCTGCTGGTCAGACCGCAACAGGACTTGCTGCAGGAAATTATACAGTTTTAGTAACAGACGTAAACGGATGTACGGCAACTCATGCAATTAATATTACGCAAACTACACCGGTCGTAACTTTAAATACCACTAATTCTGCTTGTGGAGGCATGGTTTATCTTGAGGCAATAGTGTCCGGCGGGGTAATGCCATACACTTATGCCTGGAGCACAGGAGGGTCATCAACCCCCAGTATAGCTGTTAATGCTCCGGGGACCTATTCTGTTACCGTGTCTGATGGAAGCGGTTGCACATCCGTAAAGACAATTAATGTTGCCGCAATACCTCCATATCCGGCAATTGCAACTTTTGCTCAATCGCCCGGTGGAAATATATGTACCGGAACCACAGTAAACTTTACCAATACCGGTACAGCACCGGGTACCGGCGTTACATATTATTGGCTTCTTAATCCGGGTTATTTATTTTATGGGTCTCCGGAAAATTTTTCCTATACATTTTTATCGACCGGAACTTATAGTGTTTCTCATACGGTCACAAATGGAGGGTGTTCGGCAACTGTAGTAAGTAATATTGTAGTTGTCAATTGTACCGGCCCGACTGTAACGACCACAGGGAGTTCGGTGTGCCCGGGCACATGTGCTTCCGTAACGTCAAGTGGTGCAGGCGGAACAAGTCCTTACAACAACTGCAACAAATATAACGTGTAGCGGTGCTTCGACAGGCTCAGCAACCGCAACAGGAGTCGGAGGAAATCCGGGTTATACATTCGCATGGAGCAATGGAGGTACAACATCTCAGATCTCAAATCTCACTTCTCAGATCTATACAGTAACTGTAACAGACAGCAAGGGATGTGCGGCGACTACTGCTATCGTAATAACTTCACCACCACCCTTAACCGGAGAAATTACCAAAGGTACAGCCAACTGTGTAAGTTGTGGTTGTAAAGAGTGGGTAATGGTTTCGGCTTCAGGAGGTACAAGCCCGTATAGCTACACCTGGCCGGACGGATATGTGAACAGGTATAAAAACCAGCTTTGTCCCGGGTCATATAACGTAAATATTAAGGATAAAAACGGGTGTAGTATAAATGTAAGTCTGAATGTACCATAATGAGACTACTAACATAAATTGTTTTTAAATATTTGATAATAAAATATTTACAATAAACATATATTTATTTCAATACAAATAATTTGAGTAAAAAAGTATTGGATGTTGGATACAGTAACAATAACTTTAGTTGTCAGAAAAAAGCAGAATAAATTATACCAATTTGATTTAACTTTTAGTCCAATCAATATTGGTATGATGCCGATCGGATAGCTTGTTTGGGCCAATGAAATTGGACCATTACAGAAAGTAGAGGGTGATATTTTTAAATCACTGTTGGAAATAGGGAAACAACTACTTGTGCTACACATAGAATTAGTAAAAAACAAAACAGAACAATCTCAACATTTGGGGAAGGAACAAGGATATCAGAATAAAGGATTGATGAATCGTTCCTGCTTTAGCATATTCGGCGAGTATAATTTGAATAAGTTTTAGGGGTATTAACTGTTTTTGTGAAACTTTAAACTGGTTTCTTCATGTAAAAAGAGTTGTAGAGTACAATAATTATTGAACCAATTTAAAGACTGTGGAATACCTTATGAGATGAATAGGCAATTACAGATAATATTTGCTGTTACTTTTATTCTTCCGGTTGTGGTATGCTATGCTCAGCCGGCTAATGATAATAAGGCGAGTGCAACGGATATTACTGCCCTGATCAACGGTTGTTCTGTTGATGCTGCCTATACCTCAGTCAGTGCAACTGCTGACGAATCGAAAGGATCCTGTATGGGAAGCGGCCCTAATTATAATACATGGTTTAAATTTACTGCCAGTGCAACCGGTTTTATAAGTATTCAGTTTCAATCCGGAGGGACTGCGGGTACACAGCGATATACATATGTTACATTATGGGACGCATCTCTTGTTCAGCTTGGATGTTCCGCTTATTCCTCACAATATGTAACATCTCCTGTCAAATATTTGGGTCTTACTGTAGGAGCTACATATTATGTTTCTGTAGATAATCTTTCTGGAGCTTATACGGGCACGTTTAAATTATGCCTGAGCGATGTGATCGATTTTGATTGTAAAGTTGCTGCCGTTGATGTTACTT
>JACPDY010000117.1 GCA_016183775.1 Bacteroidota bacterium | reverse complement strand
TAGCGGCGCTTCGACAGGCTCAGCAACCGCAACAGGAGCCGGAGGAAGTCCGGGTTATACATTCGCATGGAGCAATGGAGGTACAACATCTCAGATATCAAATCTCACATCTCAGATCTATACAGTAACAGTAACAGATAGTAAGGGATGTGCGGCGACTACTACTATCGCGATAACTTCGCCACCACCCTTAACCGGACAATTTACCAAGGGTACAGCCGGCTGTGCGGGATGCGGCTGTAAAGAATGGCTCATGGTAAATGCGGCAGGCGGCACAAGTCCTTATAGTTACATCTGGCCGGACGGATATGTGAACCGGTATAAAAATAAATTGTGTCCGGGTGGTTATAGTGTAAATATAAAGGATAAGAATGGGTGCAGTATAAATGTCAGCCTGACCACCCCGTGATAAGATAGCTAACATAAATAGTGTGTTATTAACTGATAATTAAATATTTATAACATCTGTATATTTATTTTAAAGCAAATATATTTAATAAAAAAGTATTGGATGTTGGATACAGTAACACTAACTTGTTGTCAGAAAAAGGCAGAATAAATTATACCAATTTGATTTAATTTTTAGTCCAATCAATATTGGTATAATGCCGATCGGATAGCTTGTTTGGGCCAATGAAATTGGACCATTACAGATATCACATCGGTATTACAGATTAAAGGGTAAATTAATCCAGCAACATGGAGCATTACTGCATCAGCAACAAAATTTTCGGACGGGAAAATTATTTGATTACTCTCCTTTTTTTATTATTTACTATTTACGGAGCACGGGCTAGTGATCTGATGAGATCATGTCAGTCCGGTAACTCGCTTGGTCAGGCTATTACAGAAAGCGAAAAACAAACTATTTTAAAAAAGATTGCCGACCTGCCCATTATGTTCCGTAAAAATATGGGTCAATGGGATGGTTGTACTGCTATTGGTGAGAATAAAATACTTTACAGGGGATCATCCCCCGGCTGGAACGCGAATGTATATTTTATGAAGGATCATTTAAGTTTTGGATTCAGACGGGAGAAGGAAATTCATACTGAACTGACACCGGGAAAAAGGGCAATGGATGATGGAAAAGAAAATACAGAATATCTTGTATGGAACATGTGGTTTAAAGGGATGAACTCCGATTTAATCATTTCAAATGAAGGCGAACAAAACAGTCAAACAAATTATTTGTTGGGTAATGATCCTTCAAAATACTGCACAAATGTGCCTGATTATAAAATGATCAGGTACAATGATATTTATAAACAAATTGATCTAAGGTATTATAGCAATGGCACTGAGCTTAAGTATGATTTTATAGTGAAGGCGGGAGGCGACATTAATAAAATTCAATTAGGATGTGAAGGGATAAAAAGATTGCAGATAAATGAGGAGGGAAATTTAATTATAAGCACAGCATGGGGTGATCTGATCGAGCAGATTCCGGAGTCGTACCAGGATATTGGAGGAAACAAAAAGCAAATCAGGATATCTTATAAATTGATTAATGATACAACTTTCGGTTTTGTTTGCGATCAGAACTATGATAAACAGATTCCGCTTGTTATAGATCCGGTTAATCTCGTTTGGTCAACCTATGTTGGGCCACTGAGTGGTTCTTCTGAAGGTTATATTTTTGATATGGCTCTTGATCCTGCTGGTAATGTATATGGTACCGGTTGGTTTAATGACAAATTTCCGACAATGGCAGGAGTGTTTGATCAGACATTCAATAATCCGCTTACAGGTGTGGTTGCAAATGATTGGGGTAATTCAGATGCTTATGTTTTCAAACTTTCGGCCAACGGATCGTCATTGATTTATGCAACATACATAGGTGGAACTTTAAATGAGAACCTTATCAGTTATGCTGCTACAGATGTATATCGAGCGGGAATTGCTGTTAACGCCTCTGGTGAAGTTTTTATTTCAGGATCAACCTATTCAACCAACTTTCCCACTACACCGGGTGCATATGATGTAACTCACAATGGAGGCACTGATGCATTTGTATTAAAACTGAATGCTACTGGTACGACGTTGATGTATTCAACATTTTTGGGTGGTTCAGGTGAAGATTCAGGGTTTGATATCGCGATCAATGCTGCTGGTGAAGCTTTCGTAACAGGATTTACCGCATCGGCCAATTTTCCTGTAACCGCAGGAGCGTTTGATTTATCATTTAATGGAGGAGCCCATGATCTTTATGTAACCAAACTTAACGCATCAGGTGCGGGGTTGTCCTATTCAACTTATCTGGGAGGATCTTCCGATGACCGTGCTTACGGTATTGTTTTGAATGCTTCCGGTCAGGCATTTCTCACAGGAGCAACATCTTCCCCCAATTTCTCTGTTACTGCCGGAGCCTACGATGTAAGTTATAATGGAGGTTTAGATGCTTTTGTTACAAGGGTCAATGCAGCCGGCTCTAACCTCATTTATTCAACGTATTTAGGCGGGGCTGGGGCTGCTTTTAATATCAATGAGGCAGGGCAGGCAATTGCAATTAATGCTTCTGATGAAGCCTTTGTTACAGGTGAAACCTCTTCATCCGACTTTCCTGTTACACCCGGCGCATACGACGTCACATATAATGCAGGACAAACAGACGCCTTTGTGACAAAACTAACCTCGTCCGGTGCTTTTATAATTTATTCAACTTTTGTCGGTGGCTCAACAATGGAAGATCATGGATTTGGGATTGCAGTTAATTCGGTCGATGAAGTATATGTTTCAGGAATAAGCTATTCTACTAATTTTCCGGTTACTCCCTGCGCTTATCAAAGTACTAAAAGAGGATGGCCCGACATAATATTATTCAAACTTAATAATACATTGAGCACAATGCTATATGCAACCTATATGGGAGGAACAGGTGATTTTAATTATTATGTTCCCAAAGTATGCCTTCGCGGGCCTTGCCAGGAAGAAGTGATATCATGTGGCACAACACATACAAGCAACTTCCCGACAACTGCCGGCTCTTTTCAACCCGCTAAAATAGGGTTAACCGGATTTGATGAACGTCCTGTGGTATTTAAGTTCAAGCCCAATGTAACTCCAAACTTCACTTTTACAGCTTCCCCAAATTGTAATTCTTCTGTTCAATTTACAGATGCAAGCACAGGTACATGCGTTTGGAATAGCGGTGCCTGGACAGCTTCATCATGGAAATGGGATTTTGGTGATGGAACTACTTCCAACCTTAAGAACCCAACTCACATTTATACTACCGGAGGAACTTATAATGTAAAACTTGTGATCGCTTGTCCGGCAGATTCAATTACAATTCCTGTAACAGTCACCAGTGTGAGCTGTTGCATCTCTTCACTGAATCCTACTATTAATATTGTACATGCTGGTTGTGGAAATAACGGATCAGGATCAATAGTTTCTGTTTCAGGAGGCACTTCGCCTTATACTTATAGCTGGTCGCCTTCTGGAGGAACAAATGCTTCGGCTACCGGCCTCTCTCCCGGTTCTTACAACGTTACTATTAGCGATGCAGCGAATTGTAAAAATGTGGCGAACATCCAGATCAATAATTCTCAGCTGGTAATTTCTACCTCTGTGCAGGGTATTTTATGTAATGGCAGCAGTAATGGAACCGCTTCTGTGTTAATCGCGGGTTCGACTTCTCCATACACTTATAATTGGAGTAATGGCCAAACTACCCAAGTTTCAACAGGTCTTTCTGCAGGCAATTATACTGTAACTGTTCGTGATGTGAATGGATGCAGTGTAACAAAGGTGGTTACAATAACTCCCAAGCCTCCGGTAGCGTACACAGTTACTCCAACTAATGGTACCTGTGGAAATCCGGGAAGCGCATCAATTACTGTTACGGGTGGGGCCTATTCCTATTTATGGAGTAATAGTCAAACAACAGCTTCTGTTACCGGTCTTTCAGCCGGAACGTATTCAGTAACCGTTACAGATGGAAACGGATGTGTCGGAACAAGGACATTTTCAATTTCAATCGCAGCTAATCCCAATACCGCAACTTTTACCCAATCACCAAGTGGAATAGTATGCCTGGGTACCAATGTAACATTTACCAATACCGGTTCCACAGGCACTTACAACTGGCTGGTTTCTCCGGCAAACGTTAGCGGTTCAACGGTTAACTTTTCCTATACCTTTTTAAGTACAGGGAGCTATACCATTTCGCATACAGTCACTTCAGGTGGATGTTCAAAACAGGAAACATCCACAGTTAGTGTTATTAATTGTACAAGCGGTCCTTCTGTAGCGGCTACAGGCAGTTCGGTCTGTCCCGGAAGTTGCGGCACAGTAACTGCCAGCGGAACGGGAGGTACAAGCCCATATACTTATAGCTGGAGTAATGGTGCAACAACCCAAAACATCAGTCCATGTCCTGCATCAACAACCACCTATACCGTAACGATCCGTGATACCGGGGGCAACACATCCACCTCAACAGCAGTAGTAACAGTAAACCCTGCTATTTCAGTAAATACCACGGCCACTAACCTGGCCTGTAACGGCGCGACCAATGGAAGTTCATTAGCGAGCCCGGCAAACGGAACCGCTCCTTATACATATAGCTGGAGCAATAACCAAACCACACAAACAGCTACAGGTTTACTACAGGGTAATTACACAGTAATTGTAACCGACAACAAAGGCTGTACCGCAGTATCAACAACAACACTTACAGAGCCGATAGCGATAACTGCAAGTACCACTCCAACGGCAGCCGGCTGTGGTGTGTCAAATGGGGGGGCCACAGTATCGGCCGGAGGCGGAACAGGAGGATTAACATATACATGGAGTACGTCCGCAACGGGGCAAACAATATCGGCAGTAGCAGCCGGTACTTATACCGTTACAGTGAGGGATGGGAACAACTGTACAAAAACCGCCATTGCAGTGATCAGCAATTTCCCATCACCTGCCATTAATAGCTTAACGGGTAATAATTTGCAATGTAGTGGCGGGAATAACGGTACAGCCATTGTTGCAGCATCAGGAGGAACAGGAACACTGACCTATAACTGGAGCAATACGTCCTCAGGAGTTACCTCGATCACGGGCCTTACTGCGGGAACTTATGTAGTAAGCGTCAGGGATGCATCAGGATGCTTAGTGGTTAGCACAGTAAGTATAACAGAACCAGGCGCAATAACTTTCACTACAAATGGCGTAAATGCCAATTGCGGAAATTCCAATGGCAGTGTAAGCGTAGTGGCCGGAGGCGGAACAGGCACATTGATTTACAATTGGAGCAATAGTTCCACAGGGCAACTGGTAACAGGTCTTGGCGCGGGCATTTACACCCTTACAATCACAGATGCGAATTCCTGTGTGAAAACGGCAACGGCAACAGTTAACAATATAAATGGAGCAACGGTAACAACAACAGTACAAGCCAATGTAACCTGCAATGGAGGAACGAACGGCAGCGCACTCGCAAATCCGGTTGGAGGAACAACGCCATACACCTATAGCTGGAGTAATGGTCAAACTGCTCCCACAGCCACAGGTCTTGGTGCAGGAAGCTATACAATAACAATAACCGATGCAAGCGGGTGTAGTTCAATTGCAAATGCAGTAATCATTTCACCGGCTGCACTAACGGGAGAATTCGCGAAGGGCACTTCCAACTGCTCGGGTTGTGGTTGTAAAGAATGGATCATGGTAACCGCGGCAGGTGGCACCAGTCCTTATAGTTACACCTGGCCTGACGGATATGCGAACCGGTATAAAAACCTGTTGTGTCCGGGTAATTATAGTGTAAATATTACAGACAAAAACGGGTGCAGTATAAATGTTAACGTGAGTGCACCTTAAAGTTGTTTTTAATTCAGTTTTATTTACAATAAATATGTTAGTTAGATAACTAACATTATTTACTTATTAATATCTGATTATGAGTATTGTATGCTTTTATTACCGAGGTATGATCACAAATTAGAATTACAACAATGTATTTTATTTTGGATGTGAGGATTTTAAATTTAGGTTTTATAAAACATGAAAAAATAATTGTGAATATTATAAAATATGAATTAAAAATTTTCGAATGAAAAAGTGCTTTCTCGCCTCTTTGCTAATTCTTTTTAATGTTTTCTATTTGTTTGCCGGTACTGCAAATAAATACAATTTTACTGAAGACAAGGGATCGCAATCTCACCCAAATGGGCTTGCCACCGGAATGAGTTTTATTCAGAACGAGGGTCAGTTTATTGATACGGAACAACAGATGCGACCCGACATTCTGTTTAAAGGTGATGGGGGAGGAGTTGATGTGTATTTGCGCAAAACCGGTGTGAGTTACGTCTTAACCAATATTGGTGAAATAATAAGCAGAGTAAATGAACAAATTGATGCGTTAATAAGAGCCGGTAAATTAAGTGAAAGCGGTGAGCGGAAAAAAAAAGATGAATTAATGCAGGAGCAATTGTTAAAACTGAATCGTGTAGATGTCGATTTTGTTGGTTGTATTGCAAGTAGTGAAGTTGTTGGTATTGATCAGCTTGAAGGATATAATAACTATTATTATCCATATTGTCCGAAAGGTTTGACCCATGTAAAGTCATTTAATGAAGTTGTTATGAAAAATATATATAAAAATATTGATGTAAGGTATTATGGAGGTAAGTCTCAGGGGCTAAAATATGATATTGTCGTAAATGCGGGCGGCAATCCTGATGATATTAAACTGAAATATAGTGGGGTGGAAGAATTACAAATTAAAAATTACAGATTAGAAGTAAAAACGAATATTAACGAACTGGGGGAATACATACCAAAAGTATACCAAAATATTGATGGAAAAATTGTGGACGTAGAGGCACGTTACATTTTAAGCGGAACAGTTGTAAGCTTTGAATTCGGAACATGGAATCCCTCATATCCTTTAGTAATTGATCCATGGGTAACTTATTTCGGAGGGAGTAATGAAGAGAGGGGGCTTTCCGTTGCTACAGATAAGCAGCTAAGCCTTCAGGAGCATGTCGTAGACTTCTGTTCTTCCAGGAGGAATGATCTTCGGAGCCTTTGCCTGCCCCATCGAAGCGCCTGCTTTGCTCCTCGACATCATGTACCTTGAGAAGGCTCCTTTTGTCAAGAACCTCACTTTGATGGCTTCTTCAGGATCTTTTATTGCAAAGTTTGATCCCACTGGTGTTTTGATATGGTCTACTTACTTTAATGGAGGAAGTGATGTAGCCTGTGATGCAACAAATAATATTTTTCTGTGCGGGGCATCTTCTGGTGTACCTGTTATGGCTGCATTTCAGCCCGCTCCTGCAGGCGGGGGGGATTGTTTTATCACGAAATTTAGCAGTGGTGGAGTTATGCAATGGTCTACCTATTTTGGTGGGACAGGCAATGATCAGGGAATAGGCATAACCTGTGATACTTTTGGAAATGTCTTTTTTACCGGACTCACATCATCAACTAATTTTCCGACATTATCACCATTTCAGGCTGGATTAAATGGAGGAACGGACTCTTTTGTTGTCAAATTGAATCCTGCAACCGGTTTTCCTGTTTGGTCAACCTATTATGGAGGTAACCTTACTGAAGGTACGAATGTTGACGCGGCAATTGCTGCAGATAATTTTGGGAATGTCATTATAACCGGAAGCACAAATTCCACAACAGGTATTTCTACTGCGGGATCTTTTCAACCGGGAAACAGTAGTACGGGCTTCTCAGAGGGATACGTTGCTAAATTCAGCAGCACAGGCAATCTCTTATGGGCCACTTATCTCGGAGGGAGTGGATATGAAGAACCAAGAGGAATTGCAACAGATAATAAAAACAATATTATAGTGTCGGGCGATACCTATAGTACTAATTTCCCGATTACATCCTGCGCTTTTCAGAAATCATTTTTGGGTACAGAGGATCAGTTTATCACCACATTTGATCCTAATGGTAAGTTGATTTGTTCCGGCTTTCTTGGTGCAGGGAACTCAAGTTCCACGCACAATGAAACGATTGATGGATGTGGTGGTATTGTTGCTGTTGATGGCTGCTTTGTATATTTAATTGCAAGCAGTTGGTGCATCTATCCGGTTACACCTAATGCATATCAGTTCAATTGTGGTGGTGTATGGGATGCTACGTTTGCACAACTTTATGTAAATACATGTGGGGGCGTAACAAGTATGATCAACTTTAGTGGAAATTCAACACTCTGTGCAGGTAATACGATAAATTTTACTTCTTCCTATATTGGTTGCGACAAAACCGGAATTACATACCTGTGGACATTTCCTGGAGGTACGCCATCTACTTCAACTGCAGTAAATCCTACAGGGATTGCGTACAATACGCCGGGAACATATCCTGTAAAGCTGGTTATACAACAACCTTGTGGGAGCGATAGCCTTGAGAAGCTTAATTTTATTACTGTCAATAATTGCGGTTGCACTATGTCTGCTTCAAATGCAATAACGACGAACGTGAGCTGTAATGGTGGAAACACTGGTAGTGCAACAGCTAATGTATCTGGAGGTACAGCACCCTATACATATTTGTGGAGTAGCGGTCAGACTACACAAGTGGTTACGGGGCTTACTATGGGGACTTATACGGTTACAGCAACGGATTCAAAAGGTTGTACACAGCCACAAGTAATAAGTATAATTCAGCCGGAACCAATTAACTTAAATTTATCGGGTACAAATGTCAGTTGTACTTCAAGTGGTAGCGCATCTGTTTTTGTTCTTAACGGAGGCAGCCCCCCTTATATATACAGTTGGAGTACTGGTCAAACTACTGCTTCAATTTCAGGTATTCCGGCCGGTAATTATACAGTAACAGTTGCCGATGGCAATGGATGTAAGATTGTTAAAGCGTACACAGTAACAGGTACGAGTCCCGTTTCTGCGTCCTTTACAGCTTCTTCAGCTTGTAAAGGAAGTGTTGTCAACTTTACAAATACAGGGACTGCGCCCGGATCGGGAGTTACATACAACTGGGTTATTTCACCCATTTCACCGGCAAATGTTAGTGGTACCACTACTGATTTTTCTTACACATTTTTATCTACAGGAATTTACAACGTTTCTCATACAGTTAATAGTGGCGGATGCTCTTCCAATATTGTCATCACCATTACGGTTGTAAATTGTACCGCGGGTCCAATTGTAACAACTACGGCAAATTCAGTTTGTCCGGGGTATTGTGCAACGGTAACGTCAATTGCCACAGGAGGAGCAAGTCCTTACACTTATGCATGGAGTAACGGTTCAACAACTCAAAATATTAGCCCCTGTCCTGTATCAACAACAACATATACTGTGACGATTAGAGATGTTGGAGGAAACTCTGCAACATCAACCGCATTGGTAACAATAAATCCTTCCGTGACAGCAACAATAACCCAAACAAACTTAACTTGTGCAGGAAGCAATAATGGTTCAGCACAGGCTATTGGTGCAGGAGGAAGTCCTGTATATAGTTTTTCCTGGAGCAATGGCGCTGCCGCATCCCTGATTTCGAATCTTTCATCTCAAGCATATACAGTAACTATAACAGACAGCAAAGGTTGTACCTCAATTTCCACAACCACTATAGTTTCTCCACCTGTGTTAGCAGGGCAATTCGCCAAAGGTACTGCCAATTGTGCCGGATGTGGTTGTAAAGAATGGTTAATGGTAAACGCAACTGGTGGTACAAGTCCGTATAGTTATACCTGGCCGGACGGGTATGTGAACAGGTATAAAAACCAGTTATGTCCGGGAAGCTATACCATTAATGTTAAAGATAAAAACGGGTGTAGTGCCAATTTAATAGTTAACGCCCCTTAAATGGCTTCTGTTCAATTTAGATAAAAACGCCTGCTTGCCGTAGCAATGGCTAACGCGTTGGCAGGCAGGGGTGCAGTATAAATGTTAGTTTAACCGCGCCTTGATATAGTAATGCCGGTTTGGCATTAACGGCTTAATATGAATTACCTCAAATGAATCTGCGATCATTTCCTATAACACTATTGGTATTGCAGGTGCTGGCTATTCCTATAACTGTTGCTCAAAGCGATCGTTTAGTTTCAAAAAGCAGTTTAGCTTCATCCTTTGCTTCTAAAAAAAACACCTCTGAATTACAAGAGATGCTTAGTAATACAGATATGAATTTCGCATTCAGAGAAAATGCCGGACAATGGGGAGCGAATATTCTGTACCAGGGTTCATCAGAAGCCGGTAATGTTTATTTTTTAAAGGATGGTTTGAGTCTTTGCCATGTTAGAGAAGCTGAAGGGAGCGAGGAGAAAAATAACCTGACCGAACTTCATAAAGAAGTTGCTGAAGAGTATTCTTACCTCGTATGGAACATTCATTTCCTTGGAATGAATAGTAAAGTTAATATATACGGTGCCGGAGATCAGGAAAGTAAAACCAATTATTTATTGGGGCGGGATGCGGATAAGCATGTGAAAAATGTAAAAGATCATCGGTTAATAAGGTATGATAATGTCTATAAAAATATTGACCTGCAGTATTACATTAAGGATACCGATCTTAAATATGATTTTATTCTAAAGCCGGGTTCTGATATAAATGACATACAGCTGGCCTGTGAAGGCATTGAAAAGCTAAAGACAAATAGCGAAGGAGAAGTTGAGGTATTCACCAAATGGGGAACATTAATTGAGAGACGGCCCTATTGTTACCAGTTGATCAATGGAACAAAACGTGAGATAATTGTCAATTATATACTTCGGAACGATACCACTTTTGGATTTAGAATAGATGGAGAATATGATCCGGCCTATGCAGTAATAATAGATCCCGTAACATTAAAATGGGGAACCTTTGTTGGCGGAAATAGTACAGGAGCTGGATACTTGTTTGATATCGTCGTTGATGGGGCAGGGAATATCTATGGAACGGGCTGGTATAGAAATAATTTTCCAACAACTGCCGGAGTTTATGATCCTACATATAATGGTTCCTCCGGAAATGGTTATTTTACCGATTATAAAGAGGCCGTTTCAAATATCGACGCGTTTGTTTTCAAACTGGATCCTACAGGAACTATTTTGATATGGGCTACATATATTGGTGGTAACAAAGATAATGAAGCGGGCTGGGGTATTGATCTTGATGCAGCAGGTAATATTTATGTTTGTGGGTATACACAATCCACTGATTTTCCGGTAACAGCGGGAGCGTATGATAATACTTTTAATAACTGGCCGCCAACTTTTCCTACAAACTTTATTACTCGTCCCGATGCTTTTGTGTTAAAATTAAATCCTGCCGGATCAACGTTAATGTATTCAACATTCATTGGGGGCTGGTACCAGGACTACGCGATGGATTTAGCTGTTGATAATGCGGGGAAGGCTTTTGTGGTTGGACATTCATTCGGTGCACAAGGCCTTATTACCACTCCGGGCTGTATTCAACCAAATCCTACAAACAGCGAGCCCGGATGGTTCGTTGTGTTAGCCGCTACAGGCGCTTCGGCAAATTATTCAACTTTTCTCAGTGGCGGGGCGTATGACTGGCCTTTAGGCGTGGAGATCAATGCAGCCGGTGAGGCGTTCATAACAGGTTTTACCTGGATAAGTCAACCGGCTAATCCATTTCCGACAACTGCCGGAGCGTTTCAAACGGCTTATGGAGGAAGTGATGACTTAACGGTTATGACCAATTACACAAAAGGCGACGCATTTGTGTGCAGGATAAATCCATTGGGAGGCGGGATGTCGGATCTCGTGTATTCTACTTTTCTTGGAGGTTCGAGAGATGATGGAGGAGTGGATATAACGCTTGATAATCTTGGAAACGCCTATGTTGTTGGCTGGACTGAGTCCTCTGACTTCCCTGTTACTGCAGGTTCTTATGATACATCATTTAACGGACCTGTTGCCAATACATCCTGTTGCGGCGGAGTGGGGGGAGGTGACCTGTTTATTGCAAAAATTTCTCCTTCAGGTAATAATCTGGTATACTCAACTTACCTGGGAGGCACAGCGGCTGATGCCAATACAAGCGGTTATTGGATTTTTATGTCAGCAATTGTTATTAATCCGGCGGGAGAAGCTTTTATTACAAGTTTTACAGGATCGCCCGATTACCCTGTAACCAACTGTGCGTTTCAGACTACTCAGCAGGGTGCGATACAATGGGATGGTGCTATGGATGGAGTTTTAAGTAAATTAAGTGCGGATGGAAAGAACTTGCTTTATTCATCTTATGTAGGCGGATCATTGAATAATGATTATGGAGCATCCCTCGCAGTTGTTGGATCAAATCCCTGTGATCAGGAAGTTATTATGGGAATTACAACACATTCAGCTAATTTTCCAACGCTTGGTCCCGCGTATAAAATTGCTAAGGGAAATACAACGGCCGTAAGTTTTGGTACCGCCCGTACTGGCGAACTGGATCAACCCGTGATAGTTAAATTCGCTCCTAAAGTAAATGCAGGATTTACCAGGTCAGGGACTTTATCGTGTAATTCACTTGTTCAATTTACTGATACTACCAATCAATGCGGTTTATGGGTGCCTCTTACTACATGGGCATGGGATTTTGGCGATGGCACAACGTCCAGTGTACAACATCCTACTCATGTGTATTCTGCCGGAGGTACGTATAATGTAAAATTAACAGTCGGTTGTCCGGCTTCCTCCATTACAATTCCTGTAACGATTTCCGGTGTTGGCTGCTGCGTTTCATCTTTGGGTTCAACTGTCAACGCGATCGACGCGAAATGCGGATCAAATGGTTCCGGATCTGTTGTTGCCGTAACAGGCGGAACTTCTCCTTATACTTATAGCTGGTCGCCTTCGGGCGGAACAGGTGTTACAGCCGGAAATCTTCCGCCCGGTTCTTATAGTGTGCTGATAACTGATGCTCTTAACTGCAAAACAGCTGCGAATATTAATGTCGGTAATTTGCAATTGGCTGCTACGGTATCAGTGAATAATGTTGCATGTAATGTTGGTAATAATGGAACAGCAACGGTTGCAGCAACAGGAGGCGTATCATCATATACTTATAATTGGAATAATGCACAAACCGCGCAAACGGCCACGGGCCTCTCGGTCGGAAATTATACGGTTACTATAAGGGATGGAGCTGGCTGCAGCATAACGAGGACGGTTACAATTACTACTATACCAATGGGAACTCTAAAGATCTCAGCCGTTGATGTGACATGTGGTGATGGTGGCAGCGCGACCATTAATACTTTAGGTGGCACTTCCCCATATAGTTATTTATGGTCAAATGGCTCAACTGCGAATAAAACAACAGGTCTCATCGCCGGAACCTATACTGTAACTGTTACTGATAGCAATGGATGTACCGCTTCAAGTACAGCAAGTGTAACAGGCATACAAACTGTTTTTGCATCGTTTACGCAATCTCCCGGAACTGTTTGTATAGGAACAACTGTAAACTTTACCAATACGGGCACAACAGGAACCGGTGTAACCTATTCATGGTTTACGAATCCTGGTTTCGCATCGGGATCCACAGAGCATTTCTCCTACACCTTTTTGTCTGCCAGAACATACACTGTTCAACATGTAGTAACAAGTGGGGGCTGCTCGGCTGTTATGACCAGTACCATAACAGTAACAAATTGTTCCGGTCCAACCGTAACCGCAACGGGCAGTTCAGTATGTCCGGGTAGTTGCGCAACAGTTACATCAAGTGGTACAGGAGGAATTTCTCCTTATACTTTCTCGTGGAGTAATAATGCAACTACCCAGAATATCAGTCCTTGCCCGATAATAACAACTACCTATACAGTAACAATAAGGGATGCCGGTGGAAACACATCTGCTTCAACAGCTTTAGTTACAGTTAATCCTGTTGTAACAGTTAATGCAACGGTTTCTAACATAAATTGTAATGGGGGATCCGGCTCGTCCACAGCCTCGGTTGGAAGCGGAACTTCTCCATATACATACAATTGGAACAATGGACAAACTACACAGACTGCAACGGGGCTTACCGCGGGCAACTATACTGTAACAGTTAACGATTCGAAAAACTGTACAGCTACTGCTGCTGTTACAATCATTTCACCTCCCGCTTTGTCGGGCCAGTTTACCAAGGGGACAGCTAATTGTACAGGTTGTGGATGCAGGGAATGGATAATGGTAGCTGCAACAGGTGGTACAAGTCCGTATACTTATTCATGGCCGGATGGATATACTAACAGGTATAAAAATAAAATTTGTCCCGGTAGTTACGCTATAAATATCAAGGATAAAAACGGGTGCAGTGTAAATGTTAATCTAAACGCACCCTGAAAAATCAGACACTTTTTTCCAAGGCTTTTTCCCTTACAATCCATCGATACGCCCCTCTGGTCGTAAAACCAAATAAAGAAACAATTACCTTTAACTCGATCAAAGTAGAGCAGTTATGACCGAGCAGAAATTGGCGTATATAACCCGAGAACAATCCTGGTTCCTGTAATGTCTTG
>JACPDY010000116.1 GCA_016183775.1 Bacteroidota bacterium | reverse complement strand
TTTGTAAGGTGGAAGTATTTCCATTACCTAAATTCCAGCTGTATGTCAGGCCGGAGCCTGGCATTGAGTTATTTATCATAACTGTGGGATTATTGAAGCATACTGCTTTGCTCGTGAAATTAGCTGTGGGGGCAGGGTTGGCTGTAACTATTGTATAGGCAGTGTCGGAACAGCTCCCGGTGGATACTATTACTGAATAGCTGGTTGTTGCTGAAGGACTGATAGTGATGGATTGTGTGGTTTGCCCCGTACTCCATAAGTAATTTGTTCCTCCTGATGCTGTGAGTGTGGCATTTTGTCCTATGCAGACTACACTGCTGCTCACTGCAGCGATGACGGGTGGATTTACTATTACCGTTGATGTTGTTGTACTTGTGCAGCCTCCATCGGATATGGTTACTGTATAGCTTGTAGTTGAAACAGGTGTTACTATTATTGAAGGACTTGTTTGCCCCGTACTCCATGTGTAACTTGTTCCGCCCGATGCAGTGAGTGTAGCACTTTGTCCGGGGCAGGTACTAGTGCTGTTTGCTACCGGGGTAACTGGAGGGGCTACCGTTACTGTTGTTGTGATTGAGTCTGAGCACCCCCCATTGGATACAGTTACTGTATAGTTTGTGGTGACTGACGGGGTGACCGTTATTGCAGCTGTCGTTTGTCCGCTACTCCATGTGTAACTTGTTCCGCCGGATGCTGTCAGCGTGAAATTTTGCCCGGGGCAGATTGCACCACTGTTTATTGCCGGGGTCACAGGAGGTTGTACCGTTACTGTACCGGAGGTTGTTCCCATACAGCCTCCGTTGGAAACCGTCACTGTATAACTTGTGGTGACTGACGGGGTTACTGTTATTGCAGCTGTCGTTTGTCCGCTACTCCATGTGTAATTTGCGCCCCCGGATGCTGTCAACGTCGCACTTTCTCCAGAACAAACTGTGATACTGTTGACGATAGGAATAACAGATTGGTTTACTGTTACTGTAGCGGTGATTGAGTCTGAACACCCGCCATTGATAACAGTAACCTTATAGCTTGTTGTTACAACAGGGGTAACAGTAATAGAAGGGGTTGTCTGCCCATTACTCCATGTGTAACTTGTTCCGCCCGATGCGGTAAGTGTGGCACTTTCTCCGGGGCACACTGTGCTGCTGTTTACCATAGGAATAACAGGTGGTTTTACCGTTACTGTAGAAGTGATCGTATCTGAGCAGCTTCCATTAGAAACGACTATTGTATAAATAGTTGTTGTTGCAGGAACAACAGTAATAGAAGGGGTAGTTTGCCCGGTATTCCATGTGTAACTTGTTCCCCCTGATGCTGTAAGTGTAGCACTTTCATTAGGGCAAACTGTGCTGTTGTTTACCACGGGTTTGACGCTGCCGGCTACCGTAACAGTTATCGTTTTAACTACTGTGCAGCCGGATGATCCGGTTATACTTACGCTGTATGTGGTAGTAACTGTTGGCGATACATCAGGGTTCGCCAGGCTGGAGGTAAAACCTGCCGGAGAAGATGACCAGGAATACGTTGCAGCAGGGTCATTGGACCAGGCTTTGAGAACTACTTTGCCTGTTGAACAGGTAAGCATGGTATCGTTGCCGGCGGAAGCAGTAAACATTTTTATGGTGTCTGTATAAGTGGAGGTACAGGTTGGATTGGCAAGCGGTGCGAATGAAACGGTATACAATTGTCCATTCACCGGAGTAGTAACTGTATACGTTTGTTCTGTTCCCAGAACAGGGCCGGTTGCTGCAGGCCCTGAATACCATTTGTAATTTGTAAACCCAAGGGGTGCTGTCAGCACGGATGAGGTTGCACCCTGGCATAATACAAAGCCCGTAATCTGGTTACAATAGATATCAATATAAGCATATCCATAATGACCGCCGAGCGCACAGTCACGCGTACAAAATTTTACGTTTATAGTTTGTCCCATGTAGGATGATAATGCTGTCCCTACTGCAGTCCAGTTTTTATAATAAATGGGACCATTTAGGCCCTCTCTGCAAGCCGGATTACTTGCCAAAACAAAGCCACTTGCAGTATCCTGTGCATTTGTGGCATTTACTTCATATGTTCCGCCACAGTTAATGGGCTTTCCGGAAGCATCGGTTATTGAAATAAGAAATTTGGGTTGATCGGTAAGGGAATGTGCAGGATTCTCCAGAACAACTGCATATAAATAAGTGAAAAAAGTAGTTTTGGGTGTAACTACAAAACTTCTCATTATACATTCAGACTGGGCTGCAGTTTCCTGGTTCCCAAGCCGCATGGAATAACTTCCACCATATGGAGCGGGAGCAACCACAGTCACCACATTGTCCGTGTTAGGATCTGTTCCGGGCCCGGTAGTTATAGTATGTCTGACCTGATTGGTCGCCATTATAGTCCCGCTGACACAATTTCCCAGGGTACCATTTACTGAAAGCCCATTGGAGGGTATAAAACCAGGATTCGGGCATGTTCCAATAGCACAGGGATTTCCTGTAGCGGAAAAACAACCACCAAACGTACATCCGGTCCATTGGTTTAAATTGCCATATTCGAAATCAATGTTTTTTTCACATTCAAGCGGGTTGCCGATTGCCGGAGGTCTGTTTTGAACGTGTAAATTAAAGGTAATACATTGCGGAACATAAGGAAATGAAACGGTTACAGCCCCTCCTGAAACAAGGATATAGTATGTTGTACCTGCTGTAAGTAAAGTATTAAGGATGGTTACGCTGTCCTGAGCAGCATTGTTTGAACTTGTAGTCGAGATACATTTAAATCCGGCAGATCCAGGACAATTTACAAAAACAGCCACCCCTTTCAGGGCAGTTCCGGATGTTATTTTTGTTATTATATCAACATAATCAGTTTGAGATGGAGTATACTTAAACAGGTACCCATACCCGCCAAATCCTGACGCCGGCAAACAATTCCAGACAGAATAATTGTGAAGCGGCAAACCACAGGTTTTTACTCCTTGTTTATCAAAAGGAAGAGTAGCAATATTCTCCGCTGTTGCACATGTTGTTTGGGCATGGGAAACACTTAATGAAAAAACAAAACAGGTGATAATAAACCAGCCCATTGAATTTTTGTAGTAATTTTTCGTTCCCATAGACATATTATTTAATAATAAATCTTATCCTGTCTTTTATTTCCCATTGAATTAAGCAAAACAATAATTGTTTTTGCCCTGGCTATTTTTCAATCTTTACTTGAATAAAAGAAATTCAATACAACAACTCAATTTCGCTCCATAACCGCCATTAAGCAAATCAGTTTTGCCAATTAGTGTGGAGTCAAGAAGTAATGTATAGGTGCGAATCCTCGTTTTCATTAAAATTTTCACGTTTTTAAGCCGTAATTTTTAAGCTTTGCCATTTACTGATTAGCAATCAAATCGGACATATAAAATGCATTTGACATGGTTAGACCCATCAAAAAAGCAGTAATTTCCAACACCAGAACTTCCAGATGTAATAAGGGACGAGAATAATAATTATTGTTGGCTTGATGATTGGGGAGCATCCACACGTAAAACAATTAGCGGATAACAGATCACCTGCATCCGCACCGTCTTATGAAAACATAATTTTATGCAACATCATATTTCTGCGGGAAGGCAAAAATGATAATGCTGAAAATGCCCGATAGATATTTTTTATAGGTATTTATTTAATAATAAGTTTTGTCATGCATATTTCTGTTTCAGTTTTTCCAATTATTACATACATGCCGCTTGAAAGTCTTTGGTTTCTATTTATTACAGCATCATATCGATTGTCGCCAGCCAATATTGTTTCATCATATACTAATTCTCCGAATATGTTGTAGATTTCAATCTTCATTTCATTGTTTTTCATTCCCCAAACAGAAAAATATATTTCATTTTCATCAATTGGATTTGGGTAAATTCTGATACAGGAATTATTTTCTTTTTCCCGACAATCCTTAACTGAAACAAGGGAGAAAGTTTCTGATTTGCCGTCAAAATCTGTTTGCCTGAGGCGGTAGTACCTTATCCCCAGCCCCTCTCCCACGGAATAGGAGCGTTTGTCTGTAAATTCATAATTGCGAATGATACTGCTGTTTCCTGCACCATTTATTTTTGCGATAAGTTCAAAATTAACTCCATCTAAGGAGCGCTCAATGGTGAAATAGTCATTATTTATTTCCGAAGTGGTTATCCACGACATTTTTATAATCACTTCTCCGTCATAGGTATTTGAAGGAATGCAATATGCTTTGAAAAAAAGCAGTTCGATAGGCAGAAGAACGGAACAGGAACCGCTCACTGCAGGAAGTGCATCAGCGCAGGCTATTAGAGCTGCCTGGGTGCAGGGAGCGGCCGATCCGCAATCGGTAATATTAGCGGTTGGATAGGCATAGGCAGGCGATTCAGTATCAAAATACTGGGCTCCCGCCCCGGCACCGCTGGCATCACATAGATCAAGGTAATTGGATAGGGAAACAGTATTGAGTGTTGTGGAGATGCCGCTTATAGCAAGATAACCGCGTGCTGCAGAAGAAGCACCTCCCTGAAGAACACCATCGTCCTGTACAAAATTTGCACAGTATATCGTTCCGCCATTGATGATAATATTAGCTGAACTGTTTCGCTTCCAAAGTGAATCACCAATGGTTATGCATCCGGAATTTGTTAATCCACTGATAATATCAATATCTTCTGTAACATTAAGAACCGCCGCTGCATTATTTGTCAAAGTTCCGTTTGAGGCAGTACTCATGAAAACCTGGCCCAGGACTTCCATAGTACCCGAATTACTTATGTTTGCAGTATAATATAATTCCCCGCAAACACGGATGTACGATCCGGAATTATTGGTAAGAGCACGGCTACTTGATCCGGTACTCAGATTTGCTAAAAGTTGCCCTTCTACTTTTATGTTACCCGAATTAATAATAGCTCCTTCTATTTGAGCGTTACCCCGAATATGTATTGTGGAACCAGCGTTATTTATGAGATTGGAGGCGCCTGTGGTTAAGGGGTTTGTAACAGTGGTCTTTAAAAAATTTCCGGAATTGGTTATTTCAATCAATCCGCAATTGTCTATATGCCCCTGTATGGAAATATCCCCCCGGATTTTTAACTGACCTCCTTGTTGATTTAGAAACGGTTCTGAAGAAATTGCTGAAGATATTTTAGTAAAAGACCCTCCTGTGGAAGTAATACTTCCGATGTTTGTAAGACCTCCTTCTATTCTGATATTCCCTGCTGTTGTGAGATTTGAATAAATCTGGTTAGTAAAATTTTCTGATGTTCCTGTTTTGGTATAAGTGCCACCGGTAGAAGTAATTGTTCCATAGTTACTGGTGATTCCCTCAATGGCTATATTACCTGTTACTGTTACCGTACCGGTGGACTGATTCGTAAAACTACCTGTTGTTGATGCTTTGGTATATGTTCCGCCAGAGGAAATTATCCCATAATTATCGGTTGTGCCCTCTATATTTATATTGCCTGTTGCCGTGATCGTTCCGGTAGCTTGGTTAGTGAGAGGATAGGTTGTTGTAGATTTGGTAAAAGTTCCTGCGGAAATAATGGATCCGGAGTTGGTCATTTTATTTACATCAATATTTCCTGCAGATGTTGTAATCGTGCCCGTTGAATAATTATTGGTAACGCCAGTTGTAGCAGTTAACGTGATATTGCCGGTAGCTGACAAGATGCTTCCGTAGTTACTAAAAGTATTTGAAGTATAACTAAGGGTAATGTTTCCATCTGCAGTAGTGATTGATGCTCCCGCATTATTTGTGAACGCACCTCCTGATGTCCAGCTGAACGGAGAAGCTGAAGTAATTGTAATTGCACCGGAATTTACTACTGTAGTGCTTGTAAACGTTCCGCTTCCGGTATGGTTAATGGTTCCATTATTGGTAATCGTACTCACATTAATAGCCGCGGTACCTTCAGTACACAATGTTACGCCCGAATTTACGAGAAGTGTACCCGTAAGGGATGTTCCGGTTGCCACACGGCTGTCTGCTGAAATTGTTTGATTTGCCCCGCTTACCGTAGGCCAGGCCATATTGCACTGTGAAAAACTATGGGTTAAAGAATTGAACACAAATACAGAATGGATTATATACGGCAATAGGTATTTTATGCGATGATTCAAATAGCTTTTTAAGGATATAAAGCACTTAACAACATGTCGGAAAAGCATTAGAAAAACGTACTTAAACAAATTCTATTTGCATTCAAAATCAATTCGATTCTATCGGGTATTGATCATGTTTAAGTTCCGGATAGTCAAATAAATCCGGAAGTATTACCTGCTCAGTTGTTGCGGATGTATTCGCAGAAGAATGTTGAAACGGATTAATTGAAGGGTCCATGTGATCAATTGAATTTTTTAAAACAAGAAGGATATTGCGTTGTTCCCCAACATTTTCCATCATGTCGGAATAACTGGCTTTCGTCATCAGTAGCAAATCATATTCTGTCTTTAGAACAGACAAATAATCGCTGTGTAAATTGTGCCTCAGGGCAATTTTCTTAGTAATGTGAATAAGTGAACGACATTGAACATATAAACCACGTCGAAGCAAAATATGAATATCAACCAAAAAATTTTTCACTGACATCGTTGCATTCTTGTCATGATAATAATTCCTAAGGCATCTGAGAATAAGCCTGTACAGGTAATGTTTAACAGAAGGTAAATGCTTAGTTCCGGCTATACAGTTTTTTGATTTAAACAGGTTTAAATCCTTATATACACTTTGCTTTTGAAGAAGCTCAAATAATTTGATGTAATTATTTTTTTCGCTTCTTCTGTGCAAAAGAGAAAATTTCTTAAAGTAGATTTTCTCTGACTTGGAAAGCGAAGACACCAACTCGAATAACTTTTTACTGTTTTGCATATTTGTATTTGTTATTCACATTCATGCAGCAGATAGATAAATTATCACTAAGTATACATAACCCTCAGCAGTTTTCTCTAATACAATTTTACTCGTGTGTCCTGCACTATAAATTGATGTTATTCTGCTATTTATAATACCCAAAACCATTGTTTTAAAGAATAAATGGAGCCTCTTAAAAAGGCCTTTATATGTTATATAATACATTTTAAACGGACGTTTATTAAAAACAATATTATAACACAATGACATGTTTAATAAGGTTAGTATGATACTTTTCGTTTTCATATTTGATAAAATTCAATTAATTGCTATTTAATTATTTGAACTAAGAACTTTCGTATTAGTGCAATACTAATTTCGGCGCTCTTGTTCCAATAGACTAATCAATTATAGTTTGTAATTAGGAGTCAGTAAATGATCTATATTTGTAGGAATCAATTGTATCTAAACAACCTAGGGGCTTTTTTATCATCAACGTATGTATTTATTCATAGATAATGAGTAATCAATGAAGGTATCCCACAACTTATTTGACCTGATTAAATCGCTCAATAAGACGGAAAAGCGATATTTCAAACGCTATAGCTCCTTGCATGTGATAGGAGAAGCGAATAATTATCTCTTGCTTTTTGATGCAATAGACACGCAAAAAGAATATGATGAAGAACAACTCATCAGGCAATTTAAAGCACATAATAATAAAAACAGATTTTCCGTATTAAAAAATTATCTCTATGATCAGATCCTTTATTCTATGGAGCAATATCACCATAGCGTTCATTCAGAGGTAAGGGGATTGATTGCCCGTATTGAATTTTTATACGAAAAAGGGCTTGATGACCAGGCTCTCAAAACACTTCAAAAGGCTAAACAATTAGCAAAGGAAAACGAAATGCATTGGAGCATGATCGAAATTCTTTCTGTTTGGGAAATGAATCTTGCATATAAGAGGAATGATATATCCGGATTAAATGAGTGTAAAAGGCAAAAAGCAAATGAATTGGAGTTGTTGATGAGTACAGAAACATACAGGGATATAAAAACCGATATGTACACACTGTATACAACTCATTCACGCATACGGGAAAAGGGCGCTTCGGTCGAGATGAAAAAGATAATTAGTGACGCGAAAATGAATAATGAAGCCGCCCCGCTAACTTTTATGGGAAAGATTTTTTTCTATGAAACCTTTGCCCTTTATTGGGAAGGACAAGGAAATTCAGATCAATATTATAAATACTCCAAAAAAATTGTTGACCTGTATCATGAAAATCCTAAGAATATAACTTCGCGGTTTAAATCATATTTAGACCGGCTCAGCAATCTGATTGCAAGTGAAATTAATTCGAAAAGATTTAAGGAAACGGCAGAAACGCTAAATATTATGAAGGAGGCAAGTCCGTTGGCAAAAACAGCCCTTCATAAAGAAAGATTATTTTTTTTCTATAATTACTTGTCGCTTGATTATTTTATTAATACAGCACAATTTTCAAAAGCGATGGATTTAATTGATTCTTTTGAAAAGGAATTAAAAATATACGAACCGTATTTAAACGAGGTGGAAAAGGTTCTTCTTTTCAGTAATATTTCCATATCATTCTTTGGCGTTGAACAGTATCAGAAAAGTATTTTCTGGATAAATCGTGCGCGTAACGAAACTTCCTTATCTGTTCATTCTGAATTTTATAATATTATTAGTATTTATTATCTTATTATCCACTATGAAGCGGGGAATACCGATTTGCTTCCTTATCTTATTCAATCACTTTATCGTAATCTGAAGAAAAAGGAAAAGCTATATAAATTTGAAACAATAATTTTGGATTTTCTAAGAAATAAAATACCTAAGACTTCAACTCAGCAAGAGTTGATCGTTGCATTCCGACAATTAAAAAATAAAATCACGCCCTTATCTAAAGACCAGTATGAAAAAAATGCATTGTCGTATTTTGATATCATATCCTGGCTGGAAAGCAAAATTGAAAACAGATCGTTTGCAGAAGTGGTAAAGGAAAGGTCAGAGCATAATTAACCCGCGCAATTTGTCATCGGGGCGTGATTTACATCTGGTTCTCTCGAGCCTTTTCGTTCATTATAAAATTTTAACTCCATCCTTATATGTTGCTCGCATGGTCTCTTTCCCGTTTTTATCGTAATAGATCCACTCGCCGTGCGGACGTGACGAGTATGATTCTTTCGATTCTTTTACTTTTTTAGGATTGACCAGGTCAACGGTTTCGGTTTTGTTTATATAAACTTTGTAATGAGTAATACTTTGCAGGGAGCCATTTTCATTCCAGGTTTTGCACTCGCCGTCTAATTTGCCTTCTTTATAATTTTGTTCCTGGAACTTAACGCCGGTTTCGTAATAATAGATCCAGTGACCATTTGGCTTTTCGTCTTTATAGCTGCCTTCGCTGTTTTTTATTCCATGTTCGGTCCACGTGACCCACAGGTTATTTTTTCGCCCGCTCTTGTAATCACCTTCTTCGCGCAATTTTCCGTTCTCGTACCAGTATTTCCAGTGGCCATCTTTCATATCATTTATAAAGGGACCTTCGTAATTAGGTTTGCCATCGGGGAGCATGCCTTTCCATAAACCATCCTTCATACCGTTTCTAAATGTTCCTTCATCTTTCAGTTTTCCATCCTGGTACCACGATTGCCATTTGCCGTCTTCTTTGCCGGTTTTGTATGCGCCTTCCTGCAGCTTTTGTCCGCCTTCAAACCAGATGGTCCAAATGCCATCTTTGAAATTATTTTTGTAATTCCCCTGTTTCCATTTTTCTCCGGTGCGATACGAATAGTTCCAAATACTGTCCTGCATATCGTCTTTGTAATATCCTTCCGATTCTTTTATACCGGTTGTAAACCAATAGATCCATTTCCCGTTTTGTTTGTCATTTTTAAAAAGGCCTTCCATTTCTTTTTTTCCATCCTTGTCGTACCACACCCAGTTGCCGAATTTTTTATCGTCTTCAAAAAAACCTTCACGGTTTACTGTGCCGTTTGGATTGAAGTATTTGCATTTACCATTTCGTTTTCCATTGGCATAATGAACTACGTAATCGGGGTCACCTGTTGCTTTCCAGAAGTTCCATTCTCCATCCATTCGGCCTCCTTTGTAATTCCCTTCTCCCTTTTTCTTCCCGCTGTCGTATACAAACCTGAATTTTCCTTCTCCGTTTTTAATGATCTGCTGCCCGTCTTCGGTCCAGAAATTTATAATATACTCTTCGCCTGAGCGGTATTCAATCTCACTTTTAGGTTTTCCGTTTTTGAACCATTCTTTCCAATTGCCGGTTTCTTTGTCGGTTGTGTACGCGCCTTCCTTTTGCTTATTGCCATTTGCATACCAGCTTATGAACGGACCTTCTTTTAAATTATTCTTAAACAAGCCTTCACTTTCTGGCTGGCCATTTTCGTACCAATAGCTCCATTGGCCTTCTTTTTTTCCGGCTTTGTATGATTCACGGCTGCGTACTTTGGAATTGCTCTCGTGCCAGCTTGTCCAAATGCTGTCTTCGAAGTTGTTTTTAAAAACCAGTTCCTGCGCTTTATTACCGTTTATATACCAGTAGTTCCAGTGACCCTGTTTCTTGCCTTTAAAATAATTTTCAAGACCTTTTTGCGTGCCATTTTCGTAAAAAGATGTCCAGAGTCCGTGCTCTTTGCCCTGGTGATAGCCGCCACTCTTGGCCACTTTTCCGCTTTCGTACCAAACGGTAAAGGAGCCATGCTGGATACCATTTTTGTAATTTTCTTCGCTGCGTTTTTTGGTCAGTTCTTTGTCCCAATATTCGGTTTTAGGTTGTGCGTATAATACGCCAACGTTAAACAACAGCGACAGTATTAAAAAGTTGTTAACAGGTTTGCTCATGTGCCTAATTCGTTTCCTGGTCGAACATATTTTGGGTTATACTTACATTGTCTTTAAAGTAATACAGGCCGCCCCAGCTGTAAGTGATCTTCCGGTATATTTTTGCACGCCCCTGTTTGGTAACTGTTACCTGTGTGATCTTTTTATTGCCCTCCTGGAAGTATTCTTCCACCCGGTTGTCGGGGAGATTAGAGGGTTCTTCAATAACAGTATTTACCCTGGTAGTGTTTTGGACTATGGTATTTCCCTGTTCTTTCTTTAGTGCTTCTTCCCTTAATTTCGCGGCTCTTCTCGCTTCTTCCTCGGCTTTCTTCCTGTCGGCTTCTTCTTTCTGGGCTTGGCTCATTTTCTTTCTTTCTTCCTCAGCTTTGGCCAATTCAGCTTTTTTTCTTTCCGCTTCTTCTTTGGCTTTTAATCTGTCCGCCTCTTCGTTCTTCTTTCTTGCATCTTCTTCTGCTTTCAGTCTCTTCTCTTCATCAAGTTTAGCCTGTGCCGCTTTCCTGGCTTCTTCCTCCGCTTTCTTTTTGTCAGCAGCTTCTTTCTGAGCCTGGCTCATTTTCTTTCTTTCTTCCTCTTCCTTCGTTTTGGCTAATTTATCAGCTTCTTCTTTTTTCTTTTTCGCTTCTTCCTCGGCTTTCAACCTTTTTTCTTCATCGAGTTTAGCCTGCGCTGTTTTTTTAGCTTCTTCCTCCGCTTTTGCTTTGGCAAGTTTTTCCTCTTCCGCCTTCTTTTTGTCGGCCGCTTCTTTCTGAGCCTGGCTCATTTTCTTTCTTTCTTCCTCTTCTTTTGCTGCCAGGGCTGCTTTTCTTTTTTCTTCCTCTTCCTTCGCTTTCGCTTCTTTTTTCCGGCGTTCTTCTTCTTCCGCTTTGGCTTTCGCTAAACGTTCGGCTTCTTCCGCCTTCTTTTTAATTTCTTCTTCCGCTTTTTTCTTCTGTTCTATTTCGGCTTTAAGCTGGGCGGCTCTTTTATCCGCTTCTTCCTTGTCTTTCGTTTCTTTTTTACGGCGTTCTTCATCTTTGGCTTTGGCTTTCGCTAACCGGTCGGCTTCTTCGTTTTTCTTTTTGGCTTCCTCTTCGTCCCTTTTCTTTTGTTCCTGGTCGGCTTTTAGTTTGGCGGTTCTTTTGTCTTCTTCCTCCTTTGCCTTGATCGCTTTTCTTGTTTCTTCATCTGCTTTGGCCTGAGCGGCTTTTCTCGCCTCTTCATCGGCTTTTGCTTTCGCGGCTTTTTTGGCATCCTCGTCCGCTTTGGCCTGCGCGGCTTTTCTCGCCTCTTCGTCGGCTTTGGCCTGCGCCACTTTTTTCGCTTCTTCATCGGCTTTTGCTTTCGCGGCCTTTTTCGCCTCTTCATCCGCTTTCGCCTGAGCGGCTTTTTTCGCTTCTTCCTCTGCTTTAGTCTGGGCAGCTTTCTTCGCTTCTTCATCGGCTTTAGCCTGTGCGGCTTTTTTCGCCTCTTCATCTGCTTTGGCTTTTGCCGCTTTCTTTGCATCTTCCTCCGCTTTAGCCTGCGCAAGTTTTTTCTTTTCTTCTTCCTCTTTGGCCTGGGCTATTCTTTTCTTTTCTTCTTCTTCCGCTTTCTTCCTGGTATTTTCTTCTTCTTTCTTTCTGGCTTCAGCTTCAGCTTTGGCTTTTGCTACTTTCGCTTCTTCTTCCGCCCTCTTTTTCGCTTCTTCTTCCGCCGCCTTTTTCTTTGCCTCTTCTTCGGCTTTCTTTTTGGCTTCTTCCTGTTTAGCCAACTCCTCGGCTGCTTTTTTCTGCGCCACTTCTTCCGCCTTCTTGTTTATTATCTCTTCTTTACGTTTTTGTTCAATTTGTTTCTCCACTTCCTTGAGTTCAGAGAGTATGGATTTGGTATAGTCGGTATCATAATCGAAGTCATCAATGTCTTCCTTGAATGCTACACGCGCAACGGGTTGGTTAAATACAACAATGTTCACTCCTTCATATTGCTTGAATATGGTTACGTTGAACAGGTATGGTTCAAACCCATCCTGCACCATATCCTTGGGGATCTTTGTGGAGAAATATATCTTTTTTGTAACAAAGCCGGGTTTGGAAAAAGTGAACAGGAATTCATGTCCGAAATCGAGATCCACGGATTCTTTTTTGCCGTCAGAGTCCATTGCTTTCCAGCTTGATCCGTCTTTTTGAATAGTGATTTTCGCGCCTTCCCTGGTGCCGCCATCAATAAGAAATTTGAGATTGACCCTTAAAAAATCCTGGGAGAAGGAGGTGTGTACAAAAAGTAAAACCATAATTAAGGCAGAATATATCCGGATCCGCTTAGGTAAGGGATTTCCGGGCTGCTTAAATATGGTCTTATTTGGGTACTGCATGATAAACGTAATAAACAGGTATAACCAGCAAATATAACATTTCTGCACCTATCCATACGATGCAAAAATGATGCGAAATGCATAAAAATCACCTAAAAATCTGTTTTAATTAAAAAAGGGTATGGTGTGGAGGGGAAGGGTTACAGGGCATCTTCGATGAAGATAGTTTCTGTAATATTTACATTGTCGCGGAAATAGAAAACACCCCAAACGTAACAAACCTTTTTGTATACATATGTTTTTCCATTACGCACAATTGTAATTTCAGTGATACGTTTGTTGCCTTCTACATATTGTCGCTCTTCCCGCTTTTCTGGTGGGGTTTTCCCGTTGAAGCTATTGCGGCCATCGCCTTCGGTTTGACCGGAGATCTTTCCCCTGTCTCCTGCTTCAGTAGCGGATTTTATTTTATTACGTCCATCATTATCAAATGGAGTATTTGATTTCTTGTCACCTTCGTTGTTGTTCTTTTTTGTTGTTTCTGTGGAGTTGCTACCTCCTTCACTGCTGTTTTTATCGGTGGTTTCAGCCGACTGATTTGCCTGGCTCCCCGGGCCGGCAGCGGTTACATTGCCGGATTTAGGATTAGCCTTTTCTTCTTTTGTTTTTTTCTTTAATTCTTTTTCAGCGTCCTGTATGCCTGATAACACACTTTTGGTATAGTCGGTATCATAACCAAAATCATCAATATCCTCCTTATATTCAATACGTGCCACAGGTTGATTGAACATAACAATGTTTATTGCATCGGATTGTTTGAAAATGGAAATGTCGAACGAGAAGGGATCAAACCCGTCTTTAATAATGCTTTTGGGGACTTTGGTAGAAAAAGCTATTTTTTTTGTAACATATCCGTTTTTTGAAAAACTGAAAATATAATCGTGCTGGTAGTCAAGGTCAATATAATTTTTACCGTCATCGCCATCGCGGGTTCTCCATTTTTGTCCGTCACGTTCAATGCTAACTTTTGATCCATCACGACTCCCGCCATCAACAATAAAATTAAATTTCACCTTCAGCTGCTTCGCCTGGGCGATAAGAATAGGGCTAAATAAGGTCAGGCATACAAGAACAAATAGTTTGGTACGGTTTTTAAGGAGTAGTATATAGGTGTAATTATTCTGCATAATTAAATCGGTCTTTTACTCAAACTAAAGATGAAAAGGAGATTACATTTACATAAAAAAATATTTTAGATTTGTAGTAAGATGTATTCGGCCGAAAGTAAAATTAACCGATAATAAACACATGAAATTATGAAAAAAAGTGCTTATATGTATTTTGCAGCCCTACTTTTCGCTGTTTCTCCTGTTTTCGCACAGGAAAAGGATAATATATCGTCAGAGGAGACCATAAACTATATAAATGGTAAGCTAAAGGGCATTGCCCAGCTAACCAACGAAAGAGGCACTCTTGTTATTGAGTTCTATAAGAATGAAAAAATAAACAGGATTGACCGGGTGCCCATTGTAAAACTTAACCCCGATAACGTGGAATATATAGCTGAGGAAAAGGCTTTGGTGGTGAGGTGTATAGCCGATGAATGCATTGACAGGCGAATTGAAATACCCAGAACGAAAGGCTATTTTTCACGTATAAGTTTTGCTGGTGAGTTTGATGAAAAAACCCAGAAAGGCTTAGTGAAAGCCTTCGAGCATCTTATAATGATGTATCGTGAAAAAAAATACCGGAATAATACGCCTTTCGAATAGTAGTTTAACCGTTTGACAATCAATTAATTATATTGTTTTTATTGACTTGGCACAAAGATTGTTTAACTTGTAACAAATAACTCCGTAAACTTTTGATTTATGAAAAAAATAATCTCAATATTCGCAGCAGCTCTCATCACATTCGGCACCTATGCTCAAAAAGAGGAAGCCCAGGCGTTGGTAAGAAGCGGAGTGACAAAGATATCCAGCGGCGATTTTACTAATGCTATCCTGGATTTTAACGCGGCAATTGAAAAAGACCCCAAGAATCTGGATGCGTACTTAAAACGGGCTTTTTGTTACAGCTCAAACGGCAATTACCAGGGAGCAATTGATGATTACACCACAGTGATAGAACTTAAGCCGGATCAATCTTTTGCCTATGTAAGCCGCGGCAGTGCAAGAAACAAATTAAAACAGTTCACAGAAGCTATGGGTGATTTTAATAAAGCGCTTCAATTAAAGCCGGATGATTGTGAGGCATATAACAACCGCGGTTGGGCCAAAAAGGGATTAGGCGATGATAAGGGTGCCTGTGAGGACTGGAAATATTCGAAGAAAAAAGGAAATGATGAAGCCAAGATCATTATAAAAAATAATCATTGTAAATAAATAACACATACATAAACGGATTTAAAAAAACTGACCCATGAAAAAATTTATCATAGCAATCTCCTTAGCGATCCCGGTAATGACGCTGGTGGCTTTTAAAGGCGGCGAAGGCGACAAGAAAATTGCGCCCCTTAAACCGCAGGGCGAAACTGAACTTGTGGATTGTTTGGTTAAATACAATTCCAAATGGGGTGAAACCTGTTCGCAATGCGGCAATAGTCCTGATACATATGTCGTATATTATAAAAACACCTGCAGCAAAAAACTGGATGTGATGATAGGTGTACAGGAAGAAAACAAAATGTTGCGGTTGTCCACTTTTTATGGGGTAAATGCAAATGATACCATACGTGTTTATGCCTGCAAAGGAACAGGTAAAGCTTATAAATGGGCCCGTGAAGCCGGCGATAAAAGCTACAGTTTTCCTACACAACAGCAGGCTAATGAAGCGGTAAAATAATTCAAAATTTTAATTCAAAAAACAGGACATCCTGCCTTTGGCGGGATGTCCTGTTTTTAAGTAGCAAGACTTCAATATAAATTTTTACTTTTGATGTATGACAACAGCAAACACTGAAAAGCCCGCGCAGATAAACAGGGAAGAGCTTTTTAAAAATATCATTTCCCATTCAAAAGAGTATGGCTTTATTTTTCCATCAAGTGAAATTTATGACGGCTTAAGCGCCGTATACGATTATGGTCAACTGGGAGTTGAGCTGAAAAAGAATATCCGCGAATATTGGTGGAAAGCCATGACACAACTGCACGAGAATATAGTTGGTATTGATGCGGCTATTTTTATGCACCCCACTACCTGGAAAGCTTCCGGGCATGTTGACGCGTTCAGCGACCCGTTGATCGATAACAAGGACAGTAAGAAAAGATACCGAGCCGATGTGTTGATCGAAGAGCATGTGGCTAAGATTGAAGGAAAAATTGATAAAGAAGTGGAGAAGGCTGCGAAGCGTTTCGGCGAGACTTTTGACGAAAAAATGTACCGTACAACAAACCCACGTGTATTAGAATATCAAAAGAAAGCACAAGAAATAAATGCCCGTTTTAAATCGGCTTTGGAGAAGAATGATCTGGCCGAGGTGAAGCAGATCATTGTTGATTGTGAAATTGTTTGTCCTGTGAGCGGTTCACGCAACTGGACAGATGTGCGCCAGTTCAACCTGATGTTCAGCACGCAAATGGGATCTGTGAGTGAAGAAGCGGGGACTATTTATTTGCGTCCTGAAACAGCCCAGGGAATTTTTGTGAACTTTTTGAATGTGCAAAAAACAGGGCGTATGAAAATTCCTTTCGGGATCGCGCAAACTGGAAAGGCATTCCGTAACGAAATTGTAGCGCGGCAATTTATTTTCCGCATGCGGGAGTTTGAGCAAATGGAGATGCAATATTTTGTGAAGCCCGGTGAAGAAATGAAATGGTACAAGTTCTGGAAACAGGCGCGTATGAAGTGGCACAACTCATTGGGGATCTCCCAGGATAAATACCGTTTCCACGATCATATTAAATTGGCGCATTATGCTAATGCAGCCTGTGATATTGAGTTTGAGTTTCCTTTTGGTTTCAAGGAACTTGAAGGTATTCATTCACGTACGGATTTCGACCTGAAGAATCACGAACAGTTCTCAGGAAAAAAACTACAATATTTCGATCCCGAAACCAACAACAGTTATGTACCTTATGTAATTGAAACCTCTATTGGCTTAGATCGTATGTTTCTTGCTTTGCTTTCCAATTCATATAAAAATGAAACGCTGGGAGACGGAACCATTCGTGATGTATTGAGCTTGCCTGCATTCCTGGCTCCGGTTAAGGTTGCTGTTTTGCCATTGGTGAAAAAGGATGGCTTGCCTGAAAAAGCCCGTGAAATAATGGACGTATTAAAATTCGACCACCTGTGCCAGTATGATGAAAAGGACAGCATTGGCAAACGCTATCGCCGCCAGGATGCGATAGGTACTCCTTTTTGTATAACCATTGATCATCAATCACTCGAAGATAATACGGTAACAATTCGTCATCGCGATGATATGCAGCAGGAACGGGTTAGTATTGAAAAGCTACCTGCAATAGTGGAGGACAAGGTGAGTATGAAGAAAGCATTGAAGACATTAACCAACTAAAGTGTCATGTCGATCCCGCTTTTTGCGGGAGAGACATCTGGCAGTGCGAAGGCTAACACACAGCCAGATTCTTCACTTCGTTCAGAATGACACGTATCAATATAAAATAGCTTTTCTCGTTCCCGATAAACTCCCCTGCGTAACATTCACAAAATAAATTCCGGGAAGCATTCCTGAAAGATCAACGTATTCTGCTTCTTGAGTTGATTCGATTATTTTAATAATTTCTCCCCAAGTATTACTTATCGTTATAGTTCCCGTTGTATTTATTGATCTTAGTCGGATAGTGAATTGCCCATCCACAGAAGGATTCGGGTAAACAGAAAAAGAAAGTTGATCAGGATAGTATTGTGTTGCAGTTAAATTCTTGGTTGTAAGCTTAAAATCATCAAAGGCCAAATTGCCCACCGACTTGATATATTTAAACCGTAAATGAGTTGACAAAGGTTTAACCGGGAAACTTCTTTTTCCTTTTGCCGCCATTGTTGGAACCGGACAAATTTTTGTGAGCGTATCCCACTTCAGGCTATCCACACTTTCAAGTATTATCAATTGGCTGAGGGTATCGGTGCCGCTTCCTTTTATCCAGAATTTTACCGAATCGGCACCCGGTAAAAACGGTGGTGTATTAATGGTAGTCGTATTTGCTCCACCAAATTTGTAGGAGTTTGGTCCGCTGCTGCCGGAGAATGTAGTAGTGGTATAATTGCCTTGATAACTAAATGTCCAGCCCGTGGGTATTGTTTGTGTGGTAGCCTGGTAATTTGTAAAGTCTTCCTGCAATACAATTAGCTGCGGGAAAGATAAGTTTATAGCAGATAAAAATAGTAGCAGGCTATTAAATATTTTCATAAAAAATTTATTTACTTTAAGGGGAGGCTAAAATAAAATTAAATCCGAATAAAAAAATCAGTATTTATACTGAGTTTTTAATTTTCAGGAGCCTAGGGAGCAAAATGATAATTCATTGAAATTGTTCCCCTGTATACAGCAAGGTTGGGTGTATAGGCACTTTTCCAAACAACCGGGCCGGTAAAGGTGGCCTCGTAGTAATCCATTGTTATTGCTCCGCCTATTTCGGTTGTTACAGATAAGTGTTCCCCGATCCTTCGCCCGAACTTATAAAAAAAGCCAAGGCCATACCCATTACCTTTTCCTACTCCTGCAATTCCAAATATTCTGTCAGCCAATACCCGTGGTACTTGTACCATGTATGCGATAAGATCGGCGCCAAAGCCATTCACGTAATAGATGCCGCTGAAAGTACGTTGAGCGCCCAGGTTGATCATATAAAGTGATACGGAGGGGAATACCATAGCGCCGAATCCTAATCTTGTTTCGATGGATTTTACAATACCGGGATTGCGTGTTTGAAAATAAAATTCGTGCATAAGATCAAATTGTACAATTGGAAATGGAGGGTAATCACGTGCGGCAATAAGCACAGGCACATTGACACCTATACTTACCTGGTTGTGTGTGCCCTGAATGATAAATATAGTTCTTTAAAAGAGAAAACCCAAAGAGTGTAAGTCTCTTATGTGCGGAATAACACCCCGAAACATTAGCAAGCCGCAAGGTGGTATAAAGTAATTTATGCACTGAAGTAAGCGGG
>JACPDY010000115.1 GCA_016183775.1 Bacteroidota bacterium | reverse complement strand
ATTCGGGCATACAAAGGTGACAAAAGAAGCCTTAAAAGACGAAGACTTCAGGCTGGATGGCGAAATGATTATCTTGAAGAATTGTTAAAATCTTGATGCGGTGGCCCTGCTCCCAACCCTCCCCGAGGGGAAGGCTTTTTATTTTTGCCATCGTTTATACATTTTCTAAAAACTATTTATTTCGACTTTTTTTGTCCTCTCCCTTTGGAGAGAGTTAGAGAGGGGCCTTTTTTCCGTAACTTTAATCATGGATTTTAAAATAGAGGCGGATTTTGTTCCAACCGGTGATCAACCCGAGGCTATAAAGCAATTGGTGCAGGGGTTAAATAGTGGTGCTGAGGCTCAGACATTGTTGGGCGTTACGGGTTCAGGAAAAACATTTACGATTGCGAATGTAATTGAACAGGTTAAAAAACCTACACTGGTGTTGAGTCATAATAAAACACTGGCGGCACAGTTATACTCGGAGTTTAAGCTGTTTTTTCCTAAAAATGCTGTTGAGTATTTTGTTTCTTACTACGATTACTACCAGCCTGAGGCCTACCTTCCTACAACTAATACCTATATTGAAAAGGATCTGAGTATTAACGATGAGATAGAGAAACTGCGCCTGAGTGCCACTTCATCATTGTTGTCGGGTAGGAGGGATATTGTTGTGGTATCATCTGTTTCCTGTATTTATGGTATTGGTAACCCTGCGGAGTTCTACAAAAGCGTTATTCATATTAAGAGAGGTGATGTTATAAGTCGGAATAAATTTTTGTATCAACTGGTAAGCAGCCTTTATTCACGTACCGAAACTGAATTTTTGCGCGGTAGCTTTCGTGTAAAAGGCGATACAGTTGATGTATACCCTGCTTATGCCGATTTCGCATACCGCATTTATTTTTTCGGTGACGAGATAGAAGAGATCGAATCTTTTGAAACGTCCACAGGACGTAAGATGGAAGGTTTTGATTCCATCAATATTTATCCGGCCAATTTATTTGTTACCTCCCAGGAAACGATGAATACCGCTATTGCTGAGATACAGCTTGATATGGTGAAACAGGTCGAGTTTTTAAAAGAATGCGGAAAACCGCTGGAAGCAAAACGTATAGAAGACAGGGTAACGTATGACCTGGAAATGATCAAAGAACTTGGTTACTGTTCGGGTATTGAGAATTATTCACGTTACTTTGACAGGCGCAATCCCGGCGAACGGCCTTTTTGCCTGCTGGATTATTTTCCTGAAGATTATTTAATGGTGATAGATGAGAGTCACGCCACCATGCCGCAGATAAAAGCGATGTATGGCGGCGATCGCTCACGTAAGCAAAACCTGGTGGAATATGGTTTTCGTTTACCTGCTGCTTTGGATAATCGTCCTTTAAAGTTTGAAGAGTTTGAAGCCATGCACAAACAGGTTATATATGTGAGTGCCACACCTACTGAATATGAGCTGATAAAATCGGAAGGAGTAGTGGTTGAACAATTGATCCGTCCTACAGGCCTTTTGTATCCTATCATTGAAGTGCGTCCGAGTTTGAACCAGATAGATGATTTACTGGAGGAAATCGAAAAGGTCACTAAACGTGATGAGCGTGTATTGATCACCACACTTACCAAACGAATGGCCGAGGAACTGGCTAAATACCTTGCCAATATTGGCATTCGTTGTCGTTATATCCATTCGGATATTGATACACTGGAACGGGTTGAGATACTGGCCGACCTTCGGAAAGGATTATTTGATGTGTTGATCGGTATAAACCTGCTGCGTGAAGGCCTTGACCTGCCGGAGGTTTCGCTTGTTGCGATACTGGATGCTGACAAAGAGGGTTTTCTTCGTTCAGAACGGGCGATGGTACAAACCGTAGGACGTGCCGCCCGGAATATCAATGGTAGAGTAATTATGTATGCCGACAGGATGACAGTATCTATGCAAAAAACAATTGACGAAACAGAGCGTAGAAGGCAAAAGCAAATTGCCTATAATATAGCCAATGGCATTACTCCGAAAAGTATCGTCAAGGCACATCAAAAACCCATGATGGGTACAAGCATTGTTGATACAAAGGGTAAGCTCGTCAAAGTATATACAGGACCCGAGGAGTTCAGTATCGCTGCCGACCCTGTTGTGGAGTATTTAAGTAAAGAGGAGTTAAAAAAGGTTATCGATAAAACCCGTAAATCTATGGAAGCTGCAGCTAAGGAGTTGGATTTTGTTGAGGCAGCCCGGCTGAGGGATGAATTGAAATCTCTTGAAGAAATGATGGAAAAGAAGTAAAAACTGTACCCGATTTTCGGGCAATTCATTACAAGCTTTTTTCTATCTTTACGCATGCAAGAAACAATTCTTATCCTTGATTTTGGTTCCCAATACACACAGCTGATAGCGCGCAGGGTGAGGGAGCTGAATGTGTACTGTGAAATACACCCCTATAATCACTTCCCAACAATAAATTCGGATTTTAAAGGTGTGATTCTATCCGGAAGTCCTTTCTCAGTTCGTGATCCGCAGGCGCCAAATCCTGATCTTGGATCTTTCAAAGGAAAACTGCCGTTATTGGGTGTTTGTTATGGCGCACAGCTCATGGCGCAAAAATTCGGCGGTGAAGTTTTACCATCCAAACATCGTGAATACGGACGTGCAAATTTATCTTTTATAAATAATGAAAATTCTTTGTTCAGGTCGATTGATTCCGGTTCGCAGGTTTGGATGAGCCATGCTGATACCATTACGAAAATTCCTGATACGTACGAAGTGGTTGCAAGTACTGCCGATGTTAAATTTGCGGGCTATCAGGTTAGAGGTGAGAATACATTCGGGATTCAATTTCATCCTGAAGTTTATCATACAATACAGGGCGCACAGTTGTTGAGGAATTTTGTTGTTGATATTTGCGGCTGTTCGCAGAACTGGACACCTGATTCCTTCATAGACACCACTGTTAAAGAATTAAAGCAAACACTTGGTAATGACAGGGTGATACTTGCTTTGTCGGGAGGTGTTGATTCTACTGTTGCTGCGGGACTTTTGCACAGGGCAATAGGAAAAAATCTCTACTGTATTTTTGTTGACAATGGTTTGCTTCGCAAGAACGAATATGAGAATGTACTTCACTCCTACCTCGAAATGGGCCTCAATATAAAAGGCGTTGATGCCAAGGAACATTTTTACACTGAACTGGCAGGTATTACTGATCCCGAAAAAAAGCGTAAGGCTATTGGCCGGGTTTTTATTGAAGTATTTGACAGGGAAGCGCATACAATAGAAAATGTAAAGTGGCTTGCGCAGGGCACTATTTATCCTGATGTAATTGAATCAGTTTCGGTCAAAGGTCCTTCGGCTACGATCAAGTCGCATCATAATGTTGGCGGCTTACCTGATACGATGAAGATGAAAGTAGTGGAGCCATTAAGGACTTTATTTAAAGATGAAGTACGCAGGGTAGGTAGGGCGCTTGGGATTTCCGATACCATTTTGCAGCGTCATCCGTTCCCGGGTCCAGGTCTTGCTATTCGTATACTTGGTGAGATTACGAAGAAAAAGGTACAGATATTGCAGGATGTAGACAGTATTTTCATCGAAGGTCTTAAACGCGATGGTTTATATAAAGATGTGTGGCAGGCAGGCGCAATATTTTTACCTGTGCAGTCAGTTGGTGTAATGGGCGATGAGCGTACTTATGAGAATGCTGTTGCTTTGCGCGCTGTAACTTCAACCGATGGAATGACCGCTGATTGGTGTCATTTGCCGTATGAATTTTTAGGAAAAATATCGAATGAGATCATCAATAAAGTAAAGGGCATTAATAGGGTGGTATACGACATCAGTTCGAAACCTCCTGCAACAATTGAATGGGAGTAAAAATGAAGTTAGAAGTCGGAAGTCAGAAGTCGGAATTTTTTTCTTTGTCGTATAAAAATGCTTCTTCCCTATGTACGAATGCTGGTGCAAGAGGGGGTGTGTTGGCTTGTATGTTGTGGGGGTGTGTCTTTTTTATTTTAGCATCATATAACCTTTCCGCCCAGGATGTAAAAAGATCAAAAAAGATTGAAACCATTGAGGGTAAAAAGTATTATATCCATTCCGTTGATAAGGGTCAAACGTTATACGCTATCGCCCATGCTTACGAGCTTAAAGTAAATGATATTGTTATTGAAAATCCAGATGCTATTGATGGGATATCTCCGGGTCAAACACTGAAAATTCCGATTCCGAAAGAAAAAATTAAAACAGAAACCATATCGAAAGCCGATAGTATCAAATATTATTTTCATAAAGTGCAGCAGGGTGAAACACTTTATTCTCTTTCAAAATTTTACTCGATGAGTATTGATAAACTGAAGGAGCTTAACCCTGAACTCAGTGCCGGCTTAAAAGTGGGGCAAACCATTAAAATTCCTGCGGAAAAGGTCAGGAGAAGCATCCGTGATAAGGATGGGAAATCTGTTGGAGTGCAATCCCCGGCTAAGACAAGCGGCAAACAGAAACAAGGTGAATTAACAAAGCTGGATCCAAATCTTCAGCAGCCTACGCCCTTTATAAGTAAACCCATACTTAAAGCAGATACAAGTAAGAAGATAAATAATTTTAACATCGCCTTGTTCTTACCCTTTCATCTCAATGAAACATTGGACATTGATATTGATAAAATAGCGCAAGGCGATGCCGACCTTCCCACAACTTCAGAGATAGCTATACAGTTTTACCAGGGGGCACAAATGGCCCTTGATTCATTAAAGAAATCGGGGCTCATTGCAAAACTGCATGTGTACGATGTAAATGAAGATGATTCTGTGCAACTGCCTGAAATATTGAAAAAGCCGGAATTGTTAACGATGGATCTTATGGTTGGACCATTATACAGCTCAAACTTTATTCCTTTTTCAAAATTCGCGAAGGAAAATCAGATATCTATTACTTCCCCTGTGTCGCAGCTAAACAAGATATTGTTCAATAATCCTTTTGTAAGTAAAGTTACCGCTTCAGCTACCACACAGGTAGAACAAATGGCTGACTACGTTGTTCAGAAATATAAAGAGCATGCCATTATTGTGGTTAACAGCGGTAACCCGAAAGACGCTTCTTTGGTTAAGATATTTATGAACCGCGTGAATGCCGAGATGCGTGAGGCGGGTACCGATTCAGTATCAGAAGTAAAAGGTTTTGGAGGAATCGGTAATTTTATTCAGCCGTCAAAAACAAATGTCATCATTGTTCCTTCAAATAACAGGTCATTTGTAACCGATTTTATTACAAAACTTAATCCGCTCAGGGAAAAAAATCCAATTGTAGTATTTGGCATGCAGAGCTGGAGTGAGTTTGACAATTTGGATATTGATTATCTGAACAATATGCAAACACATTATCCTTCATCCACATTTATCGATTATGACAGTGAGCCGGTGAAATTATTTGTTAAAAAATATGCGACTCAGTATAAAACAGATCCTGGTTTCTATGTCTTCCAGGGTTTTGATGTAATCTATTTTTATATTAGTATGCTTCGAAGTTACGGACTTGGTTTTCAGAATAAGTTAGCAACAACAAAACAGACCGGATTCCAGACCGCGTTTGAATTTTACCAGGTATCACCTGAAAGCGGCTTCGAGAACAGAGCGGTGTATATGCTCAGGTACAAGGATTACAAACTGGTTAAAGCGAATTGATGACTTTTCGCACTACGAAGCCCGTTAATTCGAATAAATATCATATGAACAAATGGAACGGGATCTAAAATATTCTGCAAGTAATGAGCGTAGTGGCGTGCTTACGAAAGAAGAGATTACAGATTGGTTTAAATTTCTACAGGATAGCATTTGTAAAGCTCTGGAGGACACGGATGGCGGTGCACGATTCATTACTGATAATTGGGAAAGAAAAGAGGGAGGAGGAGGCTGTACGCGGATTATTCAGAATGGAAATGTGATTGAAAAGGGTGGAGTGGCTTTTTCTGCGGTACACGGAGCTTTGCCCGATTTTCTCAGTAAAGAAATTGGCACCTTGAACACTGAACCCGCCTGCGGGCCCGGAACTTTCTACGCTACAGGAGTGTCGATCGTGATTCATCCTAAAAGCCCCATGGTACCTATCATTCACATGAATGTGCGTTATTTTGAAACAGGAGATAATGTAAAATGGTTTGGCGGGGGAATTGATTTAACCCCACACTATGTTGATGAGGCTGATGCCCGCTTTTTTCATCAGCATTTAAAAGTTGTATGTGATAAATTTGATCCTATCTATTATCCCGAATTTAAAAAGTGGGCGGACGATTACTTTTTTATTAAGCATCGTAACGAGACGCGCGGTGTCGGAGGAATATTTTTCGACCACCTTAAGCCAATTGAAAAACGAACCGTTGAACAGCTTTTTAATTTTGTAAAAGCCGTAGGTGAGAGTTTTGCTCCCCTCTATATCCATTTTATGAATAAGAATAAGAAATTGTCATATAATGAAAATGAGAAACAATGGCAATTATTGCGGAGAGGGCGTTATGTTGAATTTAATCTTGTTTATGATAGAGGAACCCGTTTTGGATTAGAGACAAATGGCCGTGTAGAATCGATATTAATGAGTTTACCCCAAATGGCATCCTGGACTTATAATTATTCGCCTCAAAAAGAGAGCAGGGAAGAAAAAACACTTTCGTTTTTAAAGAAGGGTATTAGCTGGGTTTAACTTATATCCAGCATACGTTTCAGATATGCGTCACACAGGTATGTTAATCACTTAATCACAACTACAGGTTTCTTTTTCCCCGATCAGGTTCGCTATTTTGGTAGTAGAGTCGCAGTCATTAACAATGATCAGAACAGAACGCCCATCACGGGTATCGCCTTCAATTGCATATTTTGGATATGGTTTGGAATGAACTTCACTCTTGCCATAATTTATATCTCCTTTTTTCATCATGTCTTTTATATCATCTTCCCCGATACCAAGACATTTCATCTTACAGTCTGCATAGGATGTAAATTCAAGTTTTTGCGAATTTAACTCTTCCAGTTTTAATGTTCCGGGCATCTGGCAGGCTTTACCTTTTGTTATGATACTTACCAATAAACAACCCATCAGTAAACCAAAGCCATAAAGCCTGAACCTTCTCCACAGATCTGAATCTTTTTTTATAAGGGACATTGGTTAACTGTTGGTTGTTAGTTGTTAGTTGTTAGTTGTTAGTTGTTGGTTGTTGGTTGTTGGTTGTTGGTTGTTGGTTGTTGGTTGTTGGTTGTTGGTTGTTGGTTGTTGGTTGTTGGTTGTTGGTT
>JACPDY010000114.1 GCA_016183775.1 Bacteroidota bacterium | reverse complement strand
CTATTACCACAACCAAAAATTTCTAGAAAAAGCAAAAGCCGGAATATTCTCAATCAAAACTCATCAACGTTTCGAGATCACAAAAAACAAAGTACTGGATTTTATGAAAGAAGTTTACAAAGTTTCTGATATGCCTCTGGAAAAGGTAAAATTTGCTTTCGCAACAGAACTCGAACACTTCCTCACTGTCAATAAAGGTATCCAACCCAACACCGCCATGAAATATATCAAAAACATCAAAAAGATTATGAACATGGCCGTCAATCTTGAATGGATTCCGACCAACCCTCTCAACGGCTTCAAATGCACCTATGTAAATCCCGACCGCGAAATACTTACCCCTATTGAACTTGATCTCATGTATCAAAAAGAGTTTATTTCAAAGCGTCTCGAAGATGTCCGCGATGTTTATGTATTCTGTTGCTACACCGGTTACGCCTATGCTGAAGTAGAAAAACTAAAGATAGATGATGTGTGCATTGGGATTGATGGAGAACGATGGATTCGTACAAATCGTAATAAAACAGATGGCAAAGAAAACATAATGCTCCTACCCATCGCACTTCAAATAATTGAAAAGCACAAACAACATCCATTATGTAAAGCGAAAAACAAATTATTACCAGTAATCACAAATCAAAAATTCAATGAATACTTAGCCGAAATTGCTACCCTGTATGGCATAAAAAAGCACTTAACATCTCATACCGCCCGGCATACATTCGCTACTTCAGTTACTTTAACTAACGGTGTTCCCATCGAAACTGTAAGTGAAATGCTTGGTCATAAGGATATTCGTACTACCCAAATTTACGCTAAAATAGTTCAACAAAAGCTGAGCACAGATATGAAAGCGTTAAGAGAAAAACTTCACCCTACAATATCTGAAAAATTTCAAACACATTCATAACAATTAGGCTTATATATGGTAAGGTAATCTTTAGCGCAGTTAAAAATGGATTGATTGAGGGAACAATCAGTAGTCTGAATAAGCCAATGCGCAACGTGTTAGTTTATTCAACCGTCTCCGCTTGCTTGCGCAAATGCACCTCTTATCAACATCCTGTATTCATACTCAAAGTATTGTAAACCTGTCTATCCCCCTAACACCGCATCGAACCAAAAATAAATTTCTTCTGCCAAAAAAATTTTGCTGTATGCCATAAACATTTTCAGACCTTATTATCAACTATTTTAGTCCTCAATATTGCCCGACTCATTTTGCAATAACCAACCTTTTATTTATAACACTGGTATCACTTGTTAACCTGGCAATGTAAATTCCATCATTCAAATTACCGAAATTCAGTGCCGTTGTACCATTAATAACCTGACTTAAAACCATCCGTCCGTTAATTTCAAAGATTTCCAAGGTTTGTTTTTCGATGCATGCGGTTTCTATTGAGAAATTTCCGTTACAGGGATTCGGAAAAATGTTCACTGCAAATTTTTCCGCTTCCTGAATACGGGTTGATAATAGAACAGGGCATAAATTTGCTACCTGCGAGAATGTAAGTTCATCCGTTTGGGTGCCATTTCCCAATTGGCCACTTAAATTATACCCGGAGGACCACAATGTGCCATCATTTTTTAATGCAAGCGAATGCCATTTACCACCTGATACCGCTGTTATGCCTGAAAGGCCTGGCACCTGAACTGGTACAAGTTTAAAAACTGTCGAGTTATCACCCAGTTGGCCCATGTTATTATAGCCTGAAGCCCATACTGAGCCGTCATTCTTCAAAAAAAGAGAATGAGAATTACCTGCCGCAACAGCAACAACATTATTTAATGTGGTAATTTTTTCTGGCTCAAGTATAGTTGTATTGCTAACTGGGCCTATCCCTAATTGACCAACGCCGTGATCGCCAAATCCCCAAACGGTTCCATCGCTTTTTAGCGCAATGGTATGCGCATTTCCACCTGCTAAGGCGATAATGTCCGAAAGCCCGGGCACTTGTTTAGGTATACTTCTATCCACAACGGTGCTATCTCCCAGCTGGCCATTACTATTCTTTCCCGAAGCCCACACTGTACCGTCATTTTTTAAAAATAGGGAGTGATAATATCCTGTAGCAACAGATACAATACCAGTGAGCCCGGATACTTGTACCGGTGCTTTTTTATCTGTTGTAGTCCCATCACCTAACTGACCATAGTTATTTTGCCCAAATGCCAATACTGTCCCGTCATTCTTAAGCAGCAAGGAATAATTTTCAGCTACGGCAATGGCAATAATATTCGATATCCCAGATACAAGAATTGGGGTCTTCTCGACTATGCTGAGATTGTTGCCCAGCTGTCCATAAATATTAGAACCCCAGGCCCAAACTGTACCATCATTTTTCAGGGCAATTGTATGCCTGTTCCCTGCAGCCACGGCTTTTATACCAGAAAGTCCCGATACCAGGACAGGTGTAGTTCTGTCAATTATAGTCCCATCACCCAACTGTCCATTAATGTTATTTCCCGTTGCTTTTGCAACACCATTATTACAAATAGCAAGTGAATGATCACGGCCTGCCGTTATAGTTTGCGAGAATCCAATTTGTGCGCTTATTTGACAAATAAGAACCGCTGATGCAAATACTTTTTTCATGGTTTTTTGTTTAAGTGAAATATATTTAATTGCTTTTAGAATTTATAAAATATTCCTGCACTAACACCAAATGCAGAAGTTGCCTGTTCGTCTGACAAAACATAATGATATTTTATATTTGTATTTATGAGTAGATTGTCTGATAATGAATAATTAAATCCAGCTACCGGGGCAATTCCAAAATATCCGTTAACCAACGAACTTCCTTCATTCCCTGATAACCCAAAACGATAAATACCAATATCGGCACCGGCATACGGGCTGAAATTATTGTCACTAAAGCTGAATTCGATCAAACCGGTGATCGGCATTGTGAAGGATCTTAATTTACTACCCAAAAAGTCATACGTTTTAAAGTAATAACCTAAATTAGCTCCCACCCGTATTTTATCATTTATCTCATATTTGCCGGATAAATTAAATCCAAATTGAGCATCAGAACCTTCCGCAGTAAATTTGAATACACCCAAATTTGCACCTATGGAAACTTGGGCCTTAGATTGATTTGAAGAAACAAGAACCAATCCAACTAATGCAATTGATAATATTTTAGTTAAATTCATTTTTTACGATTTAAGTTTATAGTACATTTTAAAAATAAATTACACTCTGAAAAATTATAGTTACTCCATATTACTTAGCAATAACCAACTTTTCATTTGTACCACCATCATTGTCAGATATTACCACGTTATAAATTCCATTACTTAAATTGCTAACATCAATATCAGTACTGCCGTTTATTACCCGGCTCATAACTTGTTTGCCGCAGATGTCGTATATTTCAAATGTCAGCCTTTCCGTAATATCAGTCGCCAAAGTGAAGTTAGTAGTACAGGGATTGGGATAAATATTGGCTTTGGTTTCTTCTTTCTGCATCGAGCCAATTCCGGTGATGGCGATATTTGACACTCTACGTACTTTAAAAGCACCGGGGTCGGCAAAATATAAATTTCCGGCTGCATCAAGTGCTGGTGAGGTTGGGGACCAAATTGAGGCAGAATTGGCCGGACCAAAATCTCCGTCATCGCCCTTAATTCCATTTCCGACAACAGTAGTAATAATTCCTGTACTTGCCGATACCTTGCGAATACCGTAATTACCGACATCACTTATATATAGATTGCCGAAAGCATCGACAGCAACACCTAAGCCTTTGTCAGAAAACGATGCATTTATCGCTGATCCTCCATCACCGGCATTTCCTACTGTTCCATTCCCTGCAATTGTAGTAATTATGCCGGTACCTGAAGTAACTTTTCGAATTCTTCCATTCCACGAATCAGCAATGTAAATATTATTATAAGCGTCAATTGCAACGTCCGATGGGTAATCCATGTCTGCATCTGTTGCTACTCCGCCATCGCCGCTATAACCGCCCGCATTTATAATCCCTGCAACGGTTGTAATAATGCCCGTATTTGCATTAATTTTTCTGATCATTCCGTTTCCTGCATCTGCGATAAATAAATTGCCTGAAGCGTCCAATACAATCCCTTCAGGATTACTTAATTTTGCAGTTGTAGAAGCATTTCCATTGCCTCCGAAACCTAAATTTCCATCACCTGCCAGTGTACTGATAATTCCCGTACCTGCAGTTATTTTCCGGATACAATGATTATAGGTGTCTGAAACATAAATGTTCCCAAATCCGTCAATAGCAACGTCAAACGGCTTGTGGAATTCGGCATTGATCGCGTATCCTCCATCCCCTGTATAACCCTGGCTTCCTTTTCCGGCTATGGTTGCTATTTTACCATTACTTGCGGTTACTTTACGTATGCGGTTATTGTAAGTATCTGCAATGTATATGTTGCCTGCTGCATCTACCACCACACCATTCGGTTTATTGAGTTGTGCATTAATTGCGAACCCGCCATCTCCCCCATAAAGCGTACCTGAATCCCATTTTCCCGCAACTGTTGTAATAATTTGGGCGTCCGTATTTGTAAACCAAATAATGGCAGCCAGAAATAGTAGTCCTTTCATTTTAAAAATTATCGTTTTCATGTTTTTAAGTTTTAGTAGTTGTTTCAATGTGTTTACATTTATTAAATTTCGTATACGACAAAAATAACGCCATGATCTCCGAAATGCACCACCTGAAAAGGTTGTTTTTAAGACCTACACAAAAGGGTAGTACTGGTACAGGGTATCAGAAAAACAATAAGTGGAAGGCGTTACTCAAGAAAACCCATTTCAATGGCAGCCATTATAAGGCCTGCTGTATTTTTCACATCAAATTTATGAAAGAGTTTTCTGCGGTGAAACACAACAGTGTGAGAACTGATAAAAAGCTTTTCAGCTATTTGCTGCTGAGTATATTCCTTAGCGATCAATTTTAAAATTTCCTTTTCGCGTTCGCTAAGTTCGATAAGTGAATCGTTTGATCTTGTTTTTTTTCCGGGGATAAAACTTTTTGCCAAAGCGGATTTAACCTCTTCACTGAAAAAGGTATCTCCTCTGGATATGGCTTTGATCGCACTTAGCAATTCTTCCTTGCCTGCATCTTTCAAAATATACCCTTCAATCCCCATTTTAAGCATTGCTGTTATGATCCGTCCTTCTGTATGCGTAGTAAGTGCAAGTATTTTAACCCCAGTAAATTTCTTCTTGATCTCTTTCGCCAGCTTCATTCCATCTATACCGGGCATGTTTATATCGGTAATGACAATATCAACCGCATTTGTTTCAAGCATTTTCAATACATTTTCTCCTTTTGTTTCTGTGGATACAATATTAATTTCCTCAAACATTTTTAAGAGAGCCGACAATCCCTCTAAAAACATCTTGTGGTCGTCAACTAAAACAATATTTATTGGCTTAGATACAGCATTCATTTATGCAGTTGTTTTATTTCTTGTTATGTCAGAAAGAGGTATATGAATATTAATAGCTGTTCCTCTGTTAATTTTCGAATCAATGTTCACTTCACCTCCATGCAGCTTTATCCGTGATTCAATATTTCTTAATCCGATCCCCCTTTTAGCTTCAGTAACATCAAATCCTGTACCATTATCTTCTACAAGCAAAAACAGATCATTTTCCTGTTTTGAAAATTCGATCTCTACCTTGGTCGCCGCCGCATGCTTTGTAATATTTGTAAGCAATTCCTGGATGATACGGTAGATGTCGGCCTTAATACTCCCGGGAATCTTTTCCATATCAAGTGGTGAAGAAAATTCAAGATTAATATTCAATTTATCCGGTATAATAAATTTTCTAACCATGTCACTTATTACACTTACAAAAGAACCGGCATCAAGTGCCGGAAGCGCGAGGTTATGAGAAATGGTTCGAACCTCCTTACAGGCATCTGCCAAGTTAGAGATTATTGAATCCAATTCCGGAGTAATAAGAGTTGCATTAGAATTGATCCGCACCAGGTTGAGTTTAATAGCCGCTAAGGTGCCCCCGATACCATCATGGAGCTCTTCTGATATTCGCTTTCTTTCTACTTCCCGCCCGGCTATATTCGCACTTTGCCTACTGATCTCCTCGTTTTTTAACGCAATGAGGGCGTTCGAGCGTATTCGCTGCCGGTAGGCCACAACCGATATCACAACCAATAGCGCCACCATCACAAAGGCACCAATAAAAATATTCAATAAAGTGGCCTGTTGCTTGTTATGAGTAGCCTGCTCAATATCCTTTTTTTCCTGCTCCAGTTTTGCAAAGGCCTCTTTTTTATCAAACTCATACGACATCTGTTTATACATTATTTGCCGGCGGGTTTCATCCTTATAAATGCTATCATGCAATACCACAAAGCGCTCAAAGTGTTCCAGGGCTTGGGCATTATTGTTCATTGCTTTGCAGGCCTGATAAGCAATATATTGTACATCTTTTTCATACGATAAATTACCTGTTTCCGTTAGTAAATGAATCGCGTTAGTGCTGTACTGCAATGAAAATGCATACTGTTTTAGTTTTAAATAAACATTACTGATATTTGACATTGAGGCTGCGACGCCCAATTTGTATCCTATTTCTTCTCCTGTTTTTAAACTTCGCAAGTGATATTCAAGTGCTTTTGGATAATCAGATAATTCCTCGTACACATTTCCTATATTGTCAAGGGAAGCTGCTATGCCCCGCTTATCACCTATTTCTTCCCTGATTTTTAATCCTTTAAAATGATACTCCAATGCTTTGGGATACTCGGATAAGTGTAGATAAACAATTCCAATGTTGTCCAATGCATTTGCAATATCATCTTTATCAACACACACTTTTAAACTGCGTATAAAATAGTTTAAGGCTTGAGGATAATCAGATAAATCCAGATAAATAATTCCGATGTTATTAATTGATGACGCAATACCTTGTTTATTCTCTATTTCTTCGTCTATTTTTAAACTTTTAAAGTAATATTCAAGTGCCTTTGGGTAATCAGATAAATATGTGTAAACCGATCCGATATTTCCCAACGAAGCGGCTACGCCTCTCTTGTTGCTTATATTAAATTTTAAACATCGCTGAAAATAATCCAATGCTTTTGGGTAGTCGGATGTATATGTATAAATAGACCCGATTGTATTCAGTGAAGAGGAAATACCTTTTTCAAAACTTAACTGTGACGATAGTTGTAATGCAAAATTTGCATAGTACAAGGACGTATCATAGGAGCTGATACTAAGCCATTCCTTCGATAACTTGTTTAAGTGATTTATTTTATTAGTGTCGTCCTTATCCTTTTTGAGGAGGGTGAGAAGAGAGTCGATACAAGAATTGTACCTAATGCCTGCATTGTCCTGCAACGCAAAAGTAATATTAAAACCACCCGTAATCAGAAGAAAAATAACGTAGAACTTTTTCATTGAACAAGTGCTGATTGGGTTTTAGGACAATAAGACAGAAATAACAAAATATTTTTTATAGCATAAGCAAAGGTACATAGAAAAAGCACTCTGCTTAGGAGGTGTGCCCTGCAAATCACCCTATTGTTTGAACGCGATAATCTTATGATTATCCATTAATGAGACATAATTTACCTTGCTTCTGACTTTTCCGCTTTTTCTTTCAATACTTCCAAAAAAGGCCTGCCTATAATTTGGGAATCCAGCCAACATTCAAAATCAATAAATATCCCTGTAGTTTTATATGCTAAAGCAAACTCCTTGTCATTTGAAAGTAAATGACTAAACTTGTTTTTATACTTTTTCACCATATTCTTTTTATCAGAGAAGTTGGCAAGCACCATTTCACGAAAAAACGAAACCACCATTTTTTCATAGCCAACCGCAGAATAATGTTTTTCAAAATATCGCTCAGCCTTCTTTAAATTATAATCAAGTCCATAAATATCATCTGTTTCGTAATTTACAAATAGCAGTAGAAGTACAATGTTGCCATAAGTGGCCGAAAAGCTTTTATATACCTCATCGTCATTTAAAATTTTGTTGATGACACGAATACATTGATTCTGCAGTTCCGAGTTTAGTTCCAAAATCAATATGAAAGTTGTTATTCATGTTTTACTCTGATGCTACGGTTATTTGACTTAAAGCGGTCATTATAGCTCCGGCAACAGCCACATAACCGGCAATAGAGATAATAGATGCCGGTATGGCGACGGGTGCTGTCATAATAGCTGCACTTGCTGCCGCAAGTGCAAGTCCTATATTCCTAAGCGTTTTAAATAATTTGGGTGTTGGAGCTTTCGCTCTTTGAAATAGTGTCATTTGATTTAGATTTAATTGTTAGAAATACTTTTTCTTTTCTTTCGAGCACTTCAAACACAAGTGTTTTCAGTCTCCCGTTTGCGGGTCCGGAGTAAACTCCTTCACCTTCCCCCGTGATTTGTGAAACCGGAGCGATACAGCCCCTTAGTTCTTTCAGCGCATTGTTTGCGGGATGCATTAATATCAAATCCCGTCCGGGTACTCCCCTTAGTAGTATGTGCCATCCAAACTTAGTGCTGTATCTCTCAAGCAGTTCATATCGCCCCTCTGGAATACATGAGGCTTTCACCTCATTATTTTTCCAAGGAAGCTCTATGGTATGGCAGACGTAGCTGCCATCACCGTAAATTGTTCCGTTGGTCCCTTCAGGAAAATACTCTCTTTCTAATTCCAGCTCCATTATGCTACTTCTATAATGCGTAAAGCATTAAATGCTCCGTTCTTTAAAGAATACTGTACAGCATTTACCAGTTGAAAAAATTCAACTCTTAAAAGAAACAACTTTGTACCTGTTCCCACTGGCACAGCAGTAGGTGTTAAAGTCACGGTGCTTGCAGCACCATTTATTGGAAGATTTACAATGTTGCTTAACTTCACATCTGTTATTCCGCTTACATAATTAATGTTAGCAAAGCAGCCGGTAAAACTCACATGCGTTGCTCCAGGTGGAATTACAATGTCATTAATTGGAATAATTCCCGCAATGGTGATCACTCCTGAAGTGAGGTTTATTGCGTAAGGCTTAAACAGAATGCTTCCTAACAAAGCACGCTTGTTAAATTCAAAACCTTTTAACAATGCTTTTGCCGGAGCTCCCGCAATTGCTATGCCTACATTACGCAATCCTCTTGCACTTGTAGTATCAAGATTTTTAATTTTTGCCATTAATTGTGTCAACCTCGACACAACCCGACCATCTGAAGCGTTCATTGCCATCGGCCTTAGTGAGTCACGCATCAGTTTTCCTGAGGTTGCTGAAATAGCGAACTCAGAACCATTTTCCCGGGTGCGCGCAAAAGCCGGATCCGTAGCGATACGTTCAGCCGAAACACCCCCCTTTTCACGGGCTAAGTGTCCGTCTTGTGTTTTGTAAAAGGAAATATCTCCGATAGTTCCCTTTAATTTAATAATACCTTTTTGTCTTGCCATTGTTTTTAATTTTTTAGTTTATGAATACAAAACTATATTCGCTTGTAACGCTTACCAAATAAGGTGTTCCGTTAAATGCTGTTTGTGCTGTATTATGCCGAAATAGCCGTTTGAAGTAATTGGAAAAGGAAATAATTTTGTCAGCTATATACATGATGTATACCAACGGCATAGATAAAGCATACATAGTGTACCAAAATGGGACAAAAAAGAGCTTGTATTTATTCAAAAGATATTCAGCGGATCACTGGTAAAAGTGAGCGCTATTCGCGCGCACTTTTAAGCCGCATACGTAAGGTATTAAATAAAACTTCAGGGCAATTTATTACAATAGAGGAATTCTGTCAACACACCGGTATCACAATCGAAATAGTCCAAAAATATCTCATCGATTAAGTTCCCTTTTCAAAAAATATTTTTCTATTTACGTGCAAAATATCCGCAAATGTTATTTACATTTGTAGCAGATAAAGTTCTTTTCAGAATGTCTTGTATCAATTGATTTGGTTAACTCTCAAGCTAACCGATGAAATTAAATAGTCTGTATATCCTATAAATACTGATGCTCTGCTGATAAATCAATTTACCAGCGGGATCACTTTTAGTGCTGATTATCAAGTAGTTACGCATCAGCATTGACAAAGTGATTGACAAAAAGAGGGTTTCACGCTAACAACGGAAACCCTCTTTTGTTTTTTAATATCAGTTTAAAGTGCGATTATATCATAGTAAACAGCAACACTTAAAATATTACTGCCAGCCTTTTTACAGAGATTAAGTCTTTTTTCTTACTTTTGATATACTATTTAATAGAATAACAATGACATTAAAAAAAGAAAATATTACTACCCAGCTTTTATCTAAAGAAGTTGTTGAGCAAAACAAAGTAGCTTTAGAGATGGTTGACTTTTATGCTAAAGTTTCTGACATCATTGAAAGAACACACGTTGCAATGGGCAAAAAAAGTTCTTATAGAGTTGTAGGCTCTTCTACTAAAAATCAGAAATTAAACACCAATGCCTACGCCTCCACGCATTAAGACTTCTCAGGAATTCAATCTTTTTATTGCTGCAAACGCTCAAAATCCAAATCTTGGAAATGAGATTCTGTCAATGAGATTAGCATGTTATGAGGCTATCGAAAAATTGAGAAAAAGACCCTTACTTATTTACGCTTCAAAATTTATTAATGCACTTCCCAATACTCCAAATAATATAGATATTTCGGACATTGACGGCTTTACTGATTTAGTACAATCTTTAAATGGCAAAAGTGATAGCGTTGACGTATTACTTCACAGTCCGGGCGGACAACCAGACGCTACTGAAAGGATTGTTCATATCCTAAGAAATAAATTTAAAGAGGTTCATTTTATCGTCCCGCATTCAGCCTATTCTGCTGCAACTATGCTTGCATTATCAGGAGATTCAATAACTCTGCACCCAAGCGCCACTTTAGGCCCGATTGACCCACAAATTAATGGAACTCCCGCAAGGTCTATTAAAAGGGGGTTTGATAAGGTAAAAGAAATTATAAAAACCGAAGGCCCGGAAGCACTACCAGCGTACATTCCTCTAATTGAAAAATACACACTTGATTTATTGGAAATATGCGAAGACTCCGAGAAACTTTCAAAAGAATTAGTTTCTAATTGGATTACTGATTTTATGCTTAAAGGGAAAGAAAAACATGAAGGACAAATTAAAGCATCAGTTGATTATTTTTCTGATTATGATACACACTTATTGCATTCTCGCCCACTTGTTATTAGCAAATTAAAAAAATTCGACCTTAATATTTATCAATCCGATGACCCTTTAAGTGAACTAATTTGGGAAGCGTACGTTCATATAAACGGTTTTTTCGGTTTGACTGCTTTTGTAAAGCTATATGAAAATAGATATGGAGTTTCATGGGGTACTCAGTTTCTTCAGCAAGTGATCGTCCCACCACCACCACAAGGACAGCTACCAAAATAAGCCACACTTATACCAAAGACAGTAAGATTATACAACTCATTCCGTAGAAAAGTACAATCATTTCGCAGAAAAGTAGAGTTATTCCGTAGAAAAGTACAGTCATTCCATAGTTATACTAGATGCATTTAAGGCACTATTGACGCGTTTTGAAACAAATAAAATTCATTGGAGAGCATTGAATTTATTGGCTTTTACTGTAATTTTATTAAGACGACTTTAAACAACTTCCATATAAAAAAGTAAAATCTGTTTCTTCAGGAGAAATAAGCGAATACCTTTTCTGGAAAGGGAATGGCTGATTGAAAGTTATTTCATCTTGCAAAATCCCTTCCATTTCTACCTTTTTAGGAAGCTGAAGTAAATACTGAGCTTGTTCTGTTGTAAGCATTTATTTTTGTTTGATAAAGGGATTTTCCAATGAAATAAAAAACAACTGATTATCAGCTACTTGCGATGATGTTTTCCTCAAAGAGGATATTTGAATGAAATAAGGATCCCACATTTTTTTCATTTTATTTATTCTTCTTCAACTGTAAAGTATTCCTGCCAATAGTATAAGCATAGGCCGCAGCAGGGAAATACTGTAATTGCACTCCATCGTATTCCATCATTCCTTCCTTATCAATGGTAGTTACCAATGCGTTATTTAAGTTGCTGTCGTGGCAAAACCTGATAAGGCTTTTCAGCTCACCGGGTTTCTCATAATAACGGTTAGTCCATTTTATTTCTAATGCCCACTGAGGCTTTAAATTTTTTTCATTGATGCCCACCATATCCACTTCACCGTTATTCCATTGGGCGTAAAAAGGAGTAAACCAGTCCCGGTGCATCCATTGGGCGTAAATAGCGGTTTCAACCATAGCGCCTAATAAATCATCGGTAACGGCAAGAGGTGAAAACAATGCGCTTCTCAGGGAAGGATTGGTTAAAAACAGTTTGAAATAATTATCCCGCTGAAAACGTTTGCCACTCTGATCAATGCGCCTTACCTGCTTTATTAAAAATGCTGCTTCCAAATATTCAATGTATTTTTTTAATGTGTTTTTAGGTACACCGCTTTGTTTGCTTAATGCTTCGTAGCTAAATACGTTTGCGGTATTATAGGTAATGGTGGTAAAAAGTGCGTTAAGTTCCTGCACATCGCTAATGCCATAGAGGCTGGGCAAATCCCTCAGCAATACTTTATCTACAATATCCTGCCTTATAAACCTGCCGGGGTTGCCTTGTATTTTTTCGGAAAATATTACTTCAGGGTATCCGCCAAAGTTGATGTAATTGATAAAATGTTTGTTGAGTTCATCAATGTATTTGGAAGTATAAAAAGAAGCTATGTTGCCCTTCCAATTAACAGTAGTGGGAATAATAATATGCTCCAAGCCTTTTAAAGAGATGTATTCGTGAAACGTGAGCGGAGGCAATAAAAAATCGGTAAATCGCCCGGCTCCGCTTTCGGTACTCTTATATTTAAGCGCAGCAGCAGCAGAACCGGAAGCAATAAATTTACATTTACGATAACTGTCAACCAATGTTTTTAAATGCACTTCCCAATTTCTGCAATACTGTATCTCGTCAAAAATCACATACCATTCTTCTTTTGCATCTGAGCCGACAGCTTCCTTTGCATAGTTGAATAATTCTTCCAATCCAAGATTGATGTAAATGGGGTTTTCAATGGTGATAAAAACAATACGTTGAGGATTTACACCCTTTTTTATTAAATCTTCAACCAAATGAAACAACATAACCGTTTTACCCACCCTGCGTGGACCCATTAATACCAATGCCCTGCGAATATCAGTATCCATAGCAAGTGGCTTAAACAAATCAAAATATAATCTTCGATTCATTTTCAGGTAGTCATCTTCAATGTGTCCATTAACCCACCAGGGATTTTCAAAACGGATACGATCAATTACCTGCGATTTAGAAACTCCTTCTATCATATATTTTCTTATTTACATACAAATATGTAAAATAAAGTCAAATGATTAATCTTATTTTGTAAAATATATTTAATTAAGGTAAAAATGAGAAAAAAAGATGCTTATTTTAGGAAAGGGGATTATAACCCGTATCCAATACTTTTTAAATTGTCCTTAATCTTTTTTTCAAGTTGTGCCGACTGTTTGAATTGTTCCGCGCTTTCGGTTGAAAGCGTTTTCATTTTTTCTTCAAAAGAAATTCCGTCATCTTCTTCGGCTTCTGTTCCAACGTACCTTCCCGGAGTGAGTACATAATTATTAGTCCGCACTTCATCAATACTTGCAGATTTGGAAAAGCCAACTACATCTTCATATTTTCCGCTTTTATTGCGCCATGCGTGGTAAACTTCACCAATCTTTTTTACATCATCATCCGTCAGGTCTTTATTTTTCCGGCTTACCATTATGCCCAGTTTTCGGGCATCAATAAAAAGTATTTCATTTTCTCTGTTTCGGAATTTATGGTTCCTCCGGTCTCGCGATAAAAACCATAAGCAAGCGGGAATTTGTGTATTGTAAAAAAGCTGATTGGGGAGGGCAACCATGCAATCCACCAGCTTTGCTTCAATCAGGTTCTTTCTTATATCGCCTTCACCGGAGGTATTGGAACTCATGGATCCGTTCGCTAAAACAATTCCTGCTGTTCCGCTTGGTGCAAGGTGATAAATCATGTGTTGCAACCACGCATAATTGGCATTGCCTGTTGGAGGTACACCATACTTCCATCGGGCATCTTCCCTCAGTAATTCACCATTCCAGTCGCTTATATTGAAAGGAGGATTGGCTAAAATAAAATCCGCTTTCAAATCTTTGTTCTGATCGTTGTGAAAGCTATCTCCTAATTCAATTTTAGCGTCAATGCCTCTGATAGCGAGGTTCATCTTTGCCAATCGCCATGTAGTAGGATTACTTTCCTGTCCGAAAATGGAAATGTCGCCTAAATTACCGCCATGAGCTTCGGTAAATTTTTCACTTTGAACAAACATACCGCCAGAACCGCAGCAGGGGTCAAATACACGCCCTTTATATGGCTCCAGCATTTCAACCAGTAATTTAACAATACATTGAGGGGTATAAAATTGTCCACCTTTTTTCCCTTCAGCATCAGCAAACTGTCCTAAAAAATATTCATATACTCTGCCGAGAACATCTTTACTTTTACTTTCAGCATCACCCAAACCAATGGTTCCAATCAAATCTATCAGCTCACCCAAACGCTGTTTATCCAATGCAGGCCTCGCATAATCTTTAGGCAGTACGCCTTTAAGAGAAGGATTTTCCTTTTCAATAGCGTCCATCGCATCATCAATATCCTTTCCAACAGTAGGTAGTTTTGCCCTGTCTTGCAGATGGCTCCACCGGGCTTTAACAGGAACATAAAATACATTTTCACCCCGGTATTCATCAGGGTCTTCGAGCGTTTCATAGCGTACTTCCGGGTCTTTTACAAACCAGTTACTTTTGGGATCGGCCAGCTCGCCTTCCAATTTATTTTTTCTTTCCTCGAAAGCATCGGATATGTATTTCAGAAAAATCAGTCCTAACACTACGTGCTTGTATTCAGCAGCATCCATGTTATTTCGCATCTTATCCGCTGCCAGCCATAGCGTTTTTTCTAAAGGTTGATTATTCTGTGCTTTTGATTTTGTATATTTCTTTGCCATAAGGCTATAATTACCCTTAATTTAAAACTTGGAAAAGTACGAAAATTTGAGGGAAATTATGGGAAATATTTCAAAATTGCCAAGGCCACCGCATCAAGATTTTAACAATTCTTCAAGATAATCATTTCGCCATCCAGCCTGAAGTCTTCGTCTTTTAAGGCTTCTTTTGTCACCTTTGTATGCCCGAATAATGTTTAAGGCGATTTTTCTGACCAAAGAAAAGT
>JACPDY010000113.1 GCA_016183775.1 Bacteroidota bacterium | reverse complement strand
CTCTTCAAAACCTTAGGAATGCAAATCCCGCCCAAAATTCTTAAGACAGAACCCAAAATGTAGTGGCACAAACCTAACCCCATGCCCGCAAACCCACATCATTGCTGAATTGTTAAAAATCAAGTGTCAAACTCGGGTGAAATAATGCCCCTAATAATGGCTTATTAGAAAACACGCCTATTTTAAAAATGGATACTCCCTCTGAACGAATTGCCATTACATGTCCCAGCTGGCTGAAGCAAAGCACAGAAAAAGCCATTGTTTGCCAATGTGAATTTTCACTTTGTATTGCATAAGCCTGCATTCCAATGGTTACTACGCCCATTAAAAATCCTACCCATAAAATGTGCAATGCCATGCCTCCTGCAAAAATATTTTGCTTTGGATTTCTTGGCTTTCGTTTCATAATGTTGGCATCTGACGGCTCAGAAGCAAGTGCTAAGCCCGGTAATCCATCAGTTACAAGATTAATCCACAGAATATGTATTGCCAACAACGGAATTGGCAGACCGAAGAATGGGGCAAGAAAAATTGCCCATATTTCCCCTGAATTTCCGGTCATAATGTATTTGATGAATTTTAAAATATTATCAAAAATTCTTCGCCCGTGTTTTACGGCAATAACAATTGTTGCAAAATTATCATCAAGCAAAATCATGTGTGATACCTCCTTGGATACTTCGGTTCCGTTGATACCCATTGCAATACCGATATCGGCATTTTTTAGCGCGGGTGCGTCATTCACACCATCGCCCGTCATAGCTACAAAGTGATGCTTGTCTTGTAAGGCACGTATGATCTTTAGTTTTTGTTCAGGATTTACCCGAGCATACACACGCACTCTTTCTACAATTTTTTCAAACTCATCAAGTGTTAATTTGGCAAGTTCGGAACCGTTTAATACGATGTCTTCTTCAGAGGAAATTATTCCTAATTGTTTTGCAATGGCTTTGGCGGTGAGTTTATGGTCGCCTGTTATCATCACAGGAATAATTCCTGCTTGTTTACATTCCGCTACTGCTTGTTTTGCTTCTTCACGCGGAGGATCGATCATTCCGGCAAAGCCAATAAGTGTTAATGATGTTTCTATTTCATCAGTATTTATCTTCTCCGGCAAAGCCGGCAGCATTTTAATTGCATATCCTAAAACCCGATAACCTTTTTCAGCCATCTCATTTACTTTGCGTTCAAATTCAATAATAAGTGATTGTTGTTCATTATTCAGTTTTCCGAGTAATACATCCACTGCACCTTTTGTTATCGCAATGATTCCATTTTTAGTTTCATGCAATGTGGTCATGCACTTCCTTGTGGAATCAAAGGGCAATTCTGCAATTCTTGGAAACTTTGTTTCCAAATCGCTTCTCTCTGAATTATTATCGAAAGCATATTGAACCAGGGCAACTTCTGTTGAATCGCCTAGCCATTTTCCGTCATTGTCTTTTGAAACATCGTTGTTTAATGCCATTGCAGTGAGTAAAGGATGGCTATCTGAAAACACAACATTGGAGTTGTCAATTTCTGCTTCATAAATTTCCTGCACCGTCATTTTATTGAGTGTAAGCGTGCCGGTTTTATCGGAGCAAATGTAAGTAACAGAGCCAAGGGTTTCGACAGCAGGTAGTTTACGGATAAGTGCATTGCTTTTCACTAATCGTTTTGCACCAAACGCAAGCGCTATGGTTACCAATGCAGGTAATGCTTCCGGTATGGCTGCAACTGCAAGCGAAATGGAAGTTAACAACATGGTTAATATTTCTTCGCCTCTCATCCAGCCAATAAGAAATATTACCGTGCAAATAATCAATATTCCTACTGACAAGCGTTTTCCAAATGTAGCTAATCTTTTTTGCAGTGGTGTTGATGTTTCATCGGTTTGAATCATTTTTGCGATCCGCCCAAGTTCAGTGCCCATACCTGTTGCGGCCACATAGGCAAGCGCACGGCCATTTGTAATAAATGTTCCCTTAAAGCCCATGTTTATTCTGTCACCGAGCGGGTAATCTCCTTCGGGCAATTCATTGGAGTCTTTTTCTACATTATGCGATTCGCCTGTGAGCGCTGATTCATCTACTTTAATTTGATGCGTTTCAAAAAATCGTATATCAGCAGGAATAATATTTCCGGCTTCAAGTATCACCACATCTCCGGGCACTAAATCAGAAGCAGGAACATCAGCAGCTTTTCCTTCACGCAGAATACGGGCGTTGGTGGCTGCCAATTGCTTTAGTGCCTCTATTGCTTTTTCGGCACGATACTCTTGTATTATTCCAACAGCTGCATTCAGAATAATGATGGCAAGAATAATTATAGTGTCTGTCATATCTCCTAAAATGCCCGATATAACTGCCGCTGAAATAAGGATGAGAATCATGAAATCCATTAACTGATGCAGCAGCATCTGAAAAACGGTTTTCTTTTTTTTGTCAGTGATCTGATTTTTACCGTGCTCAACCAACCGCTGCGAGGCAGTTAAATTATCAATGCCTGACGGTGTTGTATTTAACAACTGAGATATTTCGGCAAGAGGTAATAAATGCCAGTTCATTTTCCTGTTACTTTATTTTTTAATAAATAAATAGGTCATAAGAGCCATGTATAGAAGGGCAATTATAAAAGTATCAAGGCTTAAAAGCCATAGTTGTTTTTTCTTTGGTTTAAAAAGTAGCCCTAACCCTACTACAGCGGTCATAATAATCGTAACAAATACCGATAACAAATGAGAGGGAGAAATGGCATTAAACAAGGAACCTTCCCGGTAAAAAATATCATCAATGCCGAGTATAAACATATTAAACACATTGCTGCCCAATAAATTTCCAACAGCCATATCCAACGAGCCCATTCGTAACGCAGCTAGGGAAACTACCAATTCGGGTAAAGATGTTGCCGCAGCAATAAATAGTGTGCCGAAAAATGCATTACCTAAACCCGTATGTGTTGCAATGTGATCGCCAAAATAGGGTAGAAATATAGCTGCACCAATTACAATTAAGGCATGTAGCGCATAGCCGCCAATAACTTTTTTCAGGTCGGCAGAATGGGAAGAGTTTTGAGGAATTTCCAATGGCGGAGATTCAATCAAAGCGGCATGTTCATATTTAAAAATGCCCCATATAGATACTAAATATATTCCAAACAGGACAAATGAAAAACTGCTTATCCATAATACGGACGGTATTTCATCCGACAAGTAAATTGCCATACCTGTTACCGTTAATAAAATAATTCCGAAAATTGCTGCTACGATATGACTTGATTTGACCATTGAAAAAAGAGGTTGTTTTATCCTGGTATCTAAAACAGAAAGTATGAGCAGGTTAAATACGCAGCTGCCAAAAATATCTCCGGCTGCCAGGTTGGGTGCTTTAACAATGGCTACTGAACTAATCCCTGTTATTAATTCAGGCAATGAAGTAACTGACGCCATTAAAATAAGCCCTACCCAGGCCTTGCCCATTCCTGTGAGCTCGGCAATTTTATCTCCGTAAAAGGAAAGTTTGGTACCGCTATAAATAATAATTGCGGCACAAACTAAAAATCCGGCAATATGTATATATATATTATTCATCCCTTATATTGTTAGTTTTGTCCTATACGTTTAAATTTTAGCAGTTACCATACTGTAATTACTGTTTCTTCTCATCGTTCATCTCATCCAAAAAAGTCAGATCGCTTAATTTTGTTTTTTTGTCATTATAGGCTGCAAGCCCAATGACAGAAGCAGCTATTGAGGTGGATAAAGAAAGGAAAATATAAATGATGGCAACTTTAATAAATGTGGAGGTATCATTAAAATGAATAATTATGCCCAATAAAATAAATCCCAGACCAAATGTTATCGCTTTTGAAACCACTGACATCCGCGTTAGTACGTCGGGCATCCGAATGATGCCTATGGCAGCAATCAAAATAAAAGAGATACCCATACAGATACTAATATTCGTCAGCATTTTAATTTTTTTTTACAAATGGTCTGTTTTTTCTTGAATTCTAAACGATGTTTATTTTTTTCTTTTTTCCATATAATATGCAAACGCAATTGCGCCTAAAAAAACCACGAAAGACATGGTCAAAACCACGTCAATGTAAACAGTATTATCAGTTTTAATACTGAGAATTCCAATCATTCCCATAACAGTACATGTCAGCACATCAAATGCGGCAACACGGTCGGCAATGGACGGGCCTTTTAAAAGACGGTACATTATTGGCGCTGTAGCAAGAATTGATAGTATTAAGGAGATAATGATTGCCATCTTTTTATCTGGTTATTTCGAGTAATCTTCGTTCAAATCCGTTTTTAATTCTTTTTTTTGCTGCTTCCACATCATTGTCAGGTATATACATTTCATGTATATATAGTATTCTTTTATCTTCTGATACTTTTAAACCCAGTGTACCAGGTGTGAATGTGATAAGGATAGCAAGTGCAACGATTTCAATATCGGTTTGCGCATCCAGGGGGAGGGCTATAATTGCAGGATTCATCCGGTGTCCCGGCGTTAAAACATCATAGGTTATGCGGAGATTACTGATAAATAATTCTTTCAGGATAAAGCCAATGAATTTAATAATCTTCGGAACTTTAAAGAAATACTGCCTGTTTAAGAGGAAAGTCAACAGCCAGAAAGAAAGAAATAGACTGCTGAATACAAGGAGGAAAATCGCAGGCTTTTCATAATTAAGCGCTACAAAATTGCCGGCAAAATAATATCCGGCCAGGGCTATGACAATATTAATCAGGAGCCATTTCATTTGTTGTTCATCTCTTTTTGTTTAATGCAAAATTGCTTTTATATATTCATTCCTGTTCAGCAGTTGGAGAGCTGTTTCTTCCGCGAGCTTAAAAAATGGTACCGGATAAAGCCCGATCAGCAAAGTGCAGCCAACCAAAAAAATTACCGGCAATGCCATCATCCATAATGGACCGGAGCTTATGGCAAAATGTTCTGAAGTGTCCTTCGCCTCCGCTTCGTTTGCCCAAAAAACTTCATTCCATATTTTAGTCATGGAATATAAAGTCAGTAAACTTACACCCAACGCAATAAACAGGAGCCAAAAAAGTTCCGCGTCAATAGCCGATTTTATAAGAATAATTTTTGCCCAAAAACCGGAAAAGGGCGGTAACCCTGCAAGCGCAAGGGCAGGAACAAGAAATAGAAAGGCAAGCCAGGGATAATCACGATAAATGCCCCCCGCAAATCGCAGGTTAAAACTTCCTTTTAGGTAATGCACGATGCCGCTGATGAGAAAAAGATTGGTCTTTACCAGGATAATGTGCATAATAAAAAAAATACTTCCGGCAAGTGCAAGAGGACTGAAGATTGCCATGCCCATAATAATATAGCCAATCTGGCTGACGATATGAAATGATAATATCCTTCTGAAATCATGATGTATGATAGGGCCAAGCACTCCCACTATCATAGTTAACGCAGATAAAATCATCAATATGGTATGTGTGTAGCCGGTGTCAAATACAAAGATCAGGCTAAACATACGAATAAGTGCATATACACCCACCTTGGTCAGAAGGCCGGAGAATATTGCCGTTACTGCAACGGGAGGTGTATGATAGGAAGCGGGCAACCAGAAGAATAAAGGAAATACAGCTGCTTTGATGCCGAAAGCAATTAAGAAAAATACAGAGGCAACCGCAAGCAATCCTTTTTCAGGAACAACTGCCGCCTGCTGAGCAAGATGAGCCATGTTTAATGTGCCGGTAATACTGTAGAGAATGGCAACCCCGGCTAAAAAAAAGCCGGAAGAAAGAAAATTAAGCGCTACATATTTTATTGAACCTTCGAGTTGTTCTTTTTTTCCTCCCAGCGCCAGCATCACAAAAGAAGAGATCAACATGATTTCAAACCATACATAGAGGTTAAAAATATCGCCTGCTGCAAATGCACCCGCTACTCCGAAAATAAGAAAATTGAACAGGGGATAAAATCCGAAGGATTGTCTTTCCTCATCCACGGAAGCAATGGAATAAAAACTTACAGCTAACCCGATGAGGGCCGCCATAATGAGCATAATGCAGGAAAGCAAATCTGCCGAAAGGGTGATGCCGAAGGGGGCATTCCAGTTTCCCATTTGCAGGCTCATAATGCCTTTTGCCCTAACACTAATAAAAAGAACATAAGCAGTATAGAGCATTACTCCCATGCCGCCAACCGTGAGCCAGCCCTGAAGCCGTCTCATTCGCCATGCCGCAAGACAAAGCAAAGCGGTTAAGAAAGGGATAAGTATGGGTACTACTAAATTCATATACAGTGGCGGTTAGCTGACAGCAGGTAGATGATGTAAAATTTTATAGTTGCCATATATCTATTGTATTTTATCCGTTGACGTCAGTTTATCTAAATCATCGCTGCCTGTTTCTTCATATGCTCTTCTTATAAGCACGATGGCAAATACCTGTATGCCAAAGCTAATTACAATGGCAGTTAAAATCATTGCCTGTGGAAGAGGGTCGGCATAAGGGGTAGTAAGGAGTTCCGCGTGTTCGGGAATGATCGGGGGATTTCCTTTTGATAATCTTCCCAGGGTTAAGATGAGCAGGTTGGAAGCATGGCTGAATAACACCATGCCGAAAATTAATTTTACCATACTACGTCTCAGCATCATGTAAAAGGATGCAGTGTAAAGTACACCCGTTAATATGGATAAAAAAAATTCCATTATTCAGTAAATGTTAGTTTCATCAAATTATATTATAATTCATCAATCGCCTATTACAAAAATTATTTTGCATACCGTTCCTGTAACAACTAAGTAAACACCGGTATCAAATAACAGCGGTGTTCCGGGCCTTCCGATAATCGGGAGTTTAAAATCCGCCCATATCGCTTCAAAAAAATTAAACCCAAACATCACCGGCAGCACTAAAGCCATAAAAGCGCAGGTTAATCCAATAATTGTAAACAACATGGGTTTTATATACACTCTTTTCTCTGTTTCCTTTACTCCAAAGGCAAACGTGAGCAGTATGAATGCCGAGGCGGCCACCAAGCCCCCTATAAATCCGCCTCCCGGTTCATTATGCCCCCTGAATAATGACAATACAGACGCAATGACCAGGAAAGGAAATAGGATTTTAACTGTTGTTTGTAATATCAGTGATTTCATTCGTTGACAAAAATTTATGTTTAGCTTGTTTGGGATTTAAATTTTATTAATGCGAAGACACCAAGGGCGACAATGGCAAGCACTGTAATTTCTCCCAATGTATCCAGCGCTCTGAAGTCAACCAGTATAACGTTCACGGCATTTCTTCCTTTTCCAAGCAAATAACTGTTCTCGCCAAAAAAAGCCTTCAATTCCGAAACAAGCGGATAGTTTGTTACCAATAACATTATAGTGGTTATAGTTGCACCACCTGTAAAAGCAATTAAAATGTCACGCCATCTCTGTATGCGGGAAGAAAGACTAATAAATCCCGGAAGTTTCGACAGGATATATACGAAAATTACTACGGTAAGTGTTTCCACCAGGAATTGGGTCATAGCAAGGTCAGCTCCTCCGTAGATGGCGTAAAATAAGGCCACACCATATCCTACTACACCCAGAATAACAACGGCAATCAGGCGTGATTTTGAAATGACAACAAACACAATTGCTGATATAACAAGTATGGTAAGGAGTATTTCATATATTTCAATTCCCGAAAAAGAGAAATTGAATTCAACAAGGTTGTAATGATGAATAGTAAATAAAATAAAGAAGATCAAAGTAGCCAGGATGCTCATGATATAAAAACGCAGATAGCCGTTTTGTACAATAGATATGATCACTTCGGCAAAACGGATTATTGCTTTCCAGGATAAATTATAAATAGCTTCGGGGCCGTATTTTTCCAGTTTGTAAATCCATTGGCTGAATTTATTAAAAATGGTTTCATGAAACCTGTATACAAGCCAGCCAAGCAGAAGCGTAAGGGCGCTTAATCCTAAAACAGAAGTAAAGCCATGCCATATTCGCAGTTCCCATCCTGCAGCTGAGCGGGAAACAGAAACTGCCGCGCTTGCAAGCAGCGTCTCCGCTTTTAGGAACGGAAAAATAACGATAAACATACCCGCAATTCCCAGAACAACAGGGCCGAGATACATGCCGGGAGCTACTTCAGCAAGTTGTGGTTTTTTCAGAAACGGAGTATTGAAAAATAATTTCCATCCAAGCAGCAGCGCAATAACAACGAAAATACTGTTGGCGGATACAATGATTAAAGACAACAGTAAAGATAATTCGGGAGATTCCATTATGGCTCCATAAAAAAGTTCTTTGGATAAGAAGCCTGGCATAAAAGGGATTCCCGCCATGGATAAGGCAGCAAGCATGGCAGCAAAAGCAGTGAAGGGCATATTCCTGAACAAGCCCGAAAGTTTATTTATATCCCGTGTGCCTGTTGCATGGTCAATATTTCCGGCTATCATGAACAGTGCGCCTTTGTAAATGGCATGAGCAAGTAAAAATACCACCAATCCCTGTATAGCTTGCGGTGTTCCGATACCGATGGCTAAAACCATTACTCCCAGGGCAGATATTGTTGTATACGCAAGGATTTTTTTTAGGTCAGAATGAAACAGTGCAGACACAGCCCCGACCAGCATGGTAATTCCTCCGAGGAAGATTAATGAATAACGCCATTCTTCCGCCTGAAAAAAATAAGGATTAAGCCGGGCGAGGAGGTATATTCCCGCTTTTACCATAGTGGCGGAATGTAAATAGGCGCTTACAGGAGTGGGCGCTGCCATAGCGTTGGGCAGCCAGAAATGAAATGGAAACTGAGTTGATTTTGTAAATGCACCTAGCAGCAGAAGGGTGAGCATTAAACCAAAATGTTTGGAGTCAATTAAAGTTCTCCCGCCTGCAATCCAATCGGAAATATTGGGAGATCCAGCGGCATTAGCAGCCAGTATCAATCCTGCTAATAATGCCAGTCCTCCCGTGCCTGTCACCAGCAACGCCTGGAGGGCCGACTTTCTTGCATTTTCTTCTTCATGGTTATATCCAATTAACAGGTAGGAGCTGATGCTTGTAAGTTCCCAGAAAATAAAGAGTACAAAAATATTATCAGAAAGCATCATGCCAAGCATGGCTCCCATGAAGATGAATATAAAAGAATAGAAATTTGGCAGATTTTTATCTTTTGAAAGATACGAGCCGGCATAAATAATAATAAGCGTTCCGATGCCGGTAATTAACAGCACGAAGAGCAAACTTAACCCATCAAGGTCAAATTGAAAATTGAATTCGAGTGCATTTACCCATTCATATTTTTCTATGAGACGTTTTCCTGAAAATACATGTGGAGCTAAACTTAAAAATCCTGTAAAAGAAAGGAGTGGAAAGAGGCAAAGCAACCAGGGCGAATATTTTTTAAACAGGCGGCAGATGAACGGAGCCGCTATAGCTCCTGCGAAAATAATACTCAGGCAGGTTAAGATCGGATTCATACTTTATTTTGAATAGTATTTTCATGGCTTTTAATCGGAATTGTTAGTAATGGAAAGCGGATATGATAAGCGGTAGATTTTGTTATGCTTTTATGAAACAAGCGATTCCAAATCTCTTCTCTTTTTATTGGTGATAAAACTAAAATATCTGTTTTATCATTTAAGGTAATGTGTAAAATTGCTTTTGAGATGTCCTTTTCTTCAACATGCTGAAAAGAAAGAGAATTATCTTTACACTGCTTTTCAATCTTTCTTTTATAATTCCTGAATATTTCTTCTTCAAATGCGGGTATGTATTTCCCGTCATCTATATGCAGTATATTAATTTTTGCCTTAAACGGTTCATTCCATTTTAAAAGGAATTTGATTGTCTGAATGTCCTTTTTGTGATAATCGGATGCGAAAGTTATTTTTTTAGGGATTTTAAATTTACATTTTTGCGGAATCGCTAATACAGGGCAAGGAGCTTTAGTCATTGTATCGGCAGTAAAACTTCCAATTACAACTTCTTTTAGTCCGCTTGCACCTTTCGCTCCCACTACTATTAAGTCAATTTTCTTTTTCTTGCAAAACTCTGCCAATCGAAGGCTTTCCGGTCCCCGATCAACATGAATAGAAACAGGAATATTTTTGTTTGATTTCAAAAGTTTGTCTTTAATTTTGGCAAGACGATTAATTAAATTATCCTCCGTATTCTTATTTTCCTTTTGGCTTTGAGCGCGGGGGTAAAAACCGCTTTCAAATGGAATGAAAGAGTGATAAAGTATAATGGAAGCATCAAATACATTTGCCAGCTTCATTGCATAATGCACTGTATTATCAGCAGGAATTGAGAAGTCGGTAGGCACAATAATCGTTTTTATAATCTTCATTGGCTAAAAGATGTTTTTGTACGGAGTTGTATTATAAATCATAAAATTTCTTCACTTTTGCTACCACCTGATTCAAGGACATGCTATCAGCTGTTTTGACTGATTTTAATTTATTGACTACACCATTTCCTTCCTTTTCAATGTGCTGTTTTAATTTTGTTTTGATTTCAGCAGGCCCAAAAACATAAAGCTCATCATTATGCTTTATTTGTTCCAACACACTTTTCAGAAAGCTGTATGTCTGGTGTTTTCTTCTTTCTTCAAATTTTTTCTCATTATTGATGTGCCGGCTTCCCATAAATGATCCTTTATCTCCTTCCTTTTCGTGATAAATACGATTTTCAATATCGGATTCAATTTCCTTTATACTTTCCTGCCCACCAAACAGCGTAACAATTATTGCTTTTGAACCATCTATCCAAATACCAGTTTGTTTTTTCATCGTTCTATGATTTTTTTATACAGAGATTATTGTTTTTCGGGTAAACAGAGGATTGGTGTTTGTGTATGAAATACAAGATCACGCGTGATGCTCTTATTAAAAATCAATTCAAGATAACTATGCTTTTGCGGCATGGTAACCAACAGATCAGCGTTGTTTGTATTTACGAAATCACTAATTTTTCTCGCAGTATCTTCTGAAACTACATTATGAAAACTATTCGGAATACGTTCAAAAACCTTATCAAGATTTAGCCCTTCAAATGCCTCGGTTATTGACGGAATATCACCTTTATTTTTACTGACGGATAGAATCAAGATCTTCGAATCAAAAAGAAGTGAAATTTCAGCTAACGAATCAAAAGATGAATTGTTTTTTACTTCGTGAAAATCAGCAGCAAAAACAATTTGCTTGAACCCAAGATATTTTGCGTTTTCAGGTACAGCCAACACGGGGCAGGGTGATTTTGCAATTACATTGGCAGCATTACTTCCAAGTATGTACTTTTTAATTACACCGGTAGCACCCTCCGTTCCCATTACAATCATTCCTGCGTTATATTTTTTTGCAGCATCAATAATTTCGCTAACTACTAAACCTGCTTTCGCTTCGCAATTAATTTCAAGTTCTGATGTTTCAGTGTTTATACTAAGTTCAAAGTCAGCCATTTTCTTCAAACGCTTCATGTTTGCCTCATAAAGTTCTGTAATTGAAATGGGACTTATATATGTCTCTGGTGGAGGAACAGGAGCCTGATAAACGTGCAACAAAATTACTTTTGCTTTAGTTGCTTTGGCCAGTGCTACCGCATAGTTAGCAGCATTATAGGCGCACTTAGAAAAATCGGTTGGTACAAGTATTGTTTTCATAAAAATAATTTTTGTTTGTTCATTTTGTTTTTACGCTATCTTGCACCATTCTCAATGTGTCTTTCATTTCTTTTTCAAAATTCTCCCAATTATCCTTAGTAGTTTTTTCAATTTTATCCCAGGTTTCTTTGAGGATTTGTTTTTTTGCCTGCCATTCAGTTATTTCTTCTTTGAGTTTGTTTTTTAGTTTTCCTTTGGCTTTATCAAATTGTTCATTTAATTCATCAATCTTTTTATCCGTCTCCGTTATTTCCTCTTTGATCTGCTGGCTGTATTTCTCCTTCATGGCCTGAAATTTAATCTCGGTTGAATCGGATGCACTAATTATTTCTTTTCCATTATCGTTTTGTGACTTTTCCTCTTTTAGCTTATCATTAGAGCAGGAAATGGCAAAAAATAAAACAAGCGACATGCTGACAATATTCCCTGTATTTTTGTAATTGTTTTTCATAATTTTTAAAATTGGTTAGGATATAATAAAATCATTTGCAGAAGTGATAAAACAAAAAGTACCGTAAACACAATAGCAGATAATACACACCAAGTGCAAAATGCTTTAAGCTTGACAGCTTGGATTAAAGTGAAATAGATGGAAAATAAAAATCCGAAAACGATAATTCCAAAGATTATTAAAAAGGTAATTGACCCTTTCACAAAAAGAATGGTGAGCACAAAAATGGCAACAAGCATTGCTAAACCAAGGTAAGGATTGGGAATACCCATTGTACGGCTGTATTTGCTGTGTTGCACTTTAAGGCACTGCTTGGCTGGCAGAAACAAACATTTCACGTCTCTTTGTGTAATGCAGCACCATGATAGATAAATTGTATTGGCAATGCCAATTGCTGCGAAAATTAATATTGCTGTAACATAGCTATTCATACACTCTATTTTTTAATAGTCAATAATGGAACCCAGCCTTGAAATGCCATTTGGCGGGTAACGCTCTTACCAAAAAGTCTTTCAAAGAATGTAAGATTATGTGTGAACATGGCCAGCATATCGGCTTTTGTATCGGCAATGTATTCTTCTATTCCTTCTGTAATATCGTCATTCATCAAAATGTGGAAAGTGATTTTAGGATAACTCATTTTCCTGATTATATCAGCAATGATTTTTTTTGTATCAACCTTCTTTTTTGATTTTGGTGAAAGAATGTGAGAAATATGAACAGTAGCATCAAACAACTTTGCCAACGGAACAAGCACCTTCATTTCAGCATTTAGGTTTGTCAAATCAGTAGCATAAACAATGTGTTTAAGGTTCTTAAACCTTGCAAACTCAGGTACAGTAATTACGGGAATATCGCTGTTGTTTATTACTGCCGTTGCATTGCTGCCCATCAGTACCTTTTTCAACCCGGTTGCACCTTTGGTTCCCATAATGATGAGTGAAATATCATTATGATGAGCAAAATTTCCAACTACGTCTTCAACAGGATATCCTTTTATAATTTTGTATGATACGTTTAGTTTTCCCTTATTCTCTGATTTAATTTCATTAATAAGCTGGATACAATCTTGTGTCGCATTATCAACCATCGCATCTTCTATGCTTTTAATTTTTACAGCAACAGCAGCACGAGGTGGGGCATCAATATAGACCACATGCAGAAGGACGAGTTCTGCACTAAGTTTTTTTGACATTTTAACGGCATATTGAACTGCCACTTTTGACAGTTTTGAAAAATCGGTCGGAATTAAAATTCTCATGGTATTTTAAGTTTTATACGATTATTTTGGTTTAACAATGGATTTTCTAATTGAAAGCAAAGGAATTTTTACATGGTAGGCAAGCTCTTCGGTTTTGCTGCTGATAAAAATTTTATCAAACCACCCCTTCTCTTCAGGGAACATGGCCAAAATTTCAGGTTTGCTTTTTTGAAGGTATTTTTTGATTTGTTCTAACACGGTTTCCTCAATGCTTGCTTTTTGTTCAACAAGTTTTATTTTTTTATAGCCCATTGATTTAATTTTTCTTTCAAGTAACTTCTTTTTCTCTGCATTATCACCCCAACCATAATCAAGATTTAGAATTTCTATTGTTGCATTTAGAGATTTAGCTATTGAAATGAGGTGTTTCAATTCATTTACCGCATTTTTAAGATCAGAAGCATAAACAATGGTTTTTATTTTCCTGAAACGGTAACGTTGCGGAATGGCAAGCACCGGGATATTAGATTTAGAAATTACAGCGGAAGTTTTTCCTCCAAATAGCATTCCTGTTAAACCACTTGCGCCATGTGTTCCCATAATAATCAGGCTGGATTTGTTTTTTTGAGCTGCTTCCATGATTTCATCTGTTGGATCGCCCACTTCAACCAACTCGGCACAAGATGCTTTTACATATTTGTTGCATAAAGCTTTTAGCTTCTTTTTACTTTCCTTTTTTGCTGTCGCAGTTTCTTCTGCAATTATTCCGGGTATAATATTATACTTCCCTACTATGGGTTTATAAACATTCAGTAATACTAATTTATTTTTTGCAGCTTGTGCAAATGCGTTGGCATATTTTAATGCGTTGTTCGCATTTGTAGAAAAATCAGTTGGTACAAGTATTGCTTTCATCGGTGCTTTTTTAAAGATTATTATTCCAATTCCTGGCGATCCATTGAACTAATTATATTTTCTTCAGCAGTGGCCACTTTTTCACTCGCTCTTTGATTTTGCTCTGCAAGTGTCCAATTGTCGGTTATGGTGGTTTGAAGCCATACATTCCCCGATTTGCGAAAAACCTGAACTGACAAACCGAAGGTTTTTGTAAATGCACTTTCAAGTTCTGAAACCTTCATCAGTCCGGTTATTTTAACTGTTCCGGATGTGTGTTTTTTCTGCACTTCACCAATAGTCAGTTCATTGTTCAGCGTATTTTTCTTTGACGAACCCTCCCCCTGAGAATGAGCTTGTTTGTAAAATTCAATTTTCAAAAAAGGGAATCGCTTTTGAAATTCCTTTTGTATTGTATTTATTTTCTTGCTTTTGTCTATGATTATTTCCATCGTTATTTTTGTTTTTTTATTTTAACACCATTAGTGGAACACTCAATTTATAAGAGATTTCTTTCGTTTGACTCGTATTAAATATTTTTTCGAAGAACCCTCTCTTATGTGTCAGCATCGTAAGTATATCAGGCTTGTTGTGTTTTACAAAATTTCCGATCGCATCAATCAGAATATTTTTCCCGCCATTAATCACATACAAGCTCATATTATGAAATTTGAAAAGGCGTGAAAGAGATTTCATAAACACTTCCGAATTGAATTTTTCATGTTTTTCAATCAACGATTCAGCACCAGCTGTAATATGAAATACTTCCAACGAAGTCTCCAGTTTTTTCGCTACAGGAATAATTTTTTTTAATTCTTTTTTCAGGTTATCCAAATCAGAGGAAGCGTACGCAATTGTTTTAATGCCATTGAACTTATACTTATGCGGAATGGCAAGAACCGGGCAATAGGATTCTTCAATTACGTTTGCCGTGTTACTTCCGACAAAAACTTTCCTAAAGCCGGTAGCTCCATGTGTACCGATGATTATTAAATCAATAAATTGTTCATCAATAACTTCGGAGATATTTTCTACAACGGAATTTCCGAATTTTACAAGAAATCGTGTATTATTCTCATCTCTTTTAATATTAAGCGAACGATAAATTTTTTCAATAAAACCAGTCAACATTTTCAACTTCGTTTGTTTATCGGATTTCACCGCATTTAAGTGTGCTGTATTCGAACTCCTGGTAGGGATGAGCAGAAAGGTGGAATGAAAAAACAGCAACTTCCTTCCGGTTTTTTCAGCAAAATGGATGGCATATTTTACTGCATCGGCAGAGCACTCAGAAAAATCGGTGGGGACAAGTATTGTTCTCATGTTGTTATGTGGATATATGAAAAAAATAATTTAATATATGGTCTGCTGAAATCAGGTTCCACTCTTCAGGAAGATAAAGAAGAATACTTAATAACATCAATCTCGGGAACAGGAGTTGCATATCCCACATTGGCTTAATCAAACTGAACGCCCCAACTACAAGAATAAGATCAAGCCCAAGCAGATATAATGCATACTTGGTGAATAGCCCGACTATGAGTAAGGCTCCACATAAAAACTCAATGTATGAAGTATAATAAGTCGAAAGTTTCAGAACCAGGTCGGGTACATTAATGCTCCCTAATTCGCTTCTAAAGAATGTTATTACACCGGGAATTTTAACCTTAAATACTTTATCATATCCCTGGAAGAAGAAAAGCAGCCCAAGTATTACACGAAGGGTAAATACTAAAACATTTTCGTCATTGATTTCAATCATCTTGGGAAATTACTATTAGATTTTTGTTAAAATTTAGCACTTTACAATACTTCAATTTCTTCTTTAAGTTTATCTACCATCTCCTGCTCCAGCTTATTTGTTTTTTTATAGGCATGGGCAACTTTTTCCACAGCTTTTATAATTGAATTTTTCAATTGTTCGTTAATTAGCGGAGCATTGCTTTTCAGATATTGCACAAAAGACATAAATACTTCCGATGCAGGTATATGTTTATCAGCCATGTCATCAAACTCAAACTGAGTATAAAATGCCTGATTCATACCCGATGAATCTGAGGTAAGCTCAAAAGGAGTAAGCTCCTTTAATACAAATTCGCGCAATGCTTCAACTTCTTTTCTGCGGACTTTACCATCTGAACTGGCTATTGCATACAATAGATGACCAAATTCTTTATAGAATTGTTTGTGATTCAATCCTTTGCTTTTTACGTTTGAGTTTGTGTTTATTTTTTTGCTTTTTACAAATAAACTCCTATACCAGTTACTAACAAGTGATCTATGTCAAAGGAAGATATGAGATAGATCAGTTTTTATGTTTGACCTTAATTACATTTTTATTTTGAATAAGAAGGATTACTGAACACATTCTTAACGTCATTTATGCTGTCTGTTCCATTCAGCCCAAGCTCGGTAAGCCTTTCAAACATTTCCTCTTCAGACCAATGGTCTTTCTCATACGTTGACATCACATAGTGAATGCGCTCAATCAGATCTTTGCTGCCATATTTTAGGATGACTGCTTTTCTCATCATTTCTTTTTCGTGCGTTTTGATTTCGCCTTCTATACGGTCGTTAAATTCTGTCATGATATTTTTTTATTTAAAGATTATATTTTTTAGATTTCTTTTGTATTATTTCATTAGCTATAAATATTATAACCAGGTAACCTCAAGCAAGTGCCGATGCCCCTAAAATGCAACAAAAATATTACCGCTTTTAGCCGATTTCTATGATATTCGTCAAAAGGGCTTTTTAGGTAGTCAGGAAAGAAGAAAGGAGGTAATATTTTCATAATAGTCATAAAAAGATTTTAAAAATGTGGGTAGCAGCTCTGTTCTTTTTTCAGTTTAACACTGATTTTTTCATACCGGGCTGTTTACCCATCTTTTATTTTCTGTTCAATATGGATGATGTTAAAGAATTTGAAACCACAACATCTCTTTATTTTATATCAGAGAATTTTTTTAAAGCATCTTCCAGCGTACACTTAAACTGGATTTCTAATTCCCTAACATTCACGAATGGAAATTCTGCAAGCCATAGAACAGCAAGAGAAACGCCGAAACATCGCACACAACGTAAAGACCCGTTGGTCGGGACATTCGTCTCGACCTGTAATACTAAAAGATAAAACTCAGGAAAGCAACACCTCATACGGCAAGCCGAGTCCTTTATGAAGCGCTTTTATAACCCGGGTAGATAAGCCGCGTTTTTTGTTGAGAAATTCCGATACTATGCCCTTGCTTCCAAAGTAAGAATAATGAAATCTATATAATATTTTTCTTCTTTGCATTTTCTCTTATGTGCTGCCAAACCTGTTGTCTTACATTCTTTGTCGAAAGAAAGGGTGTCCTGTTTTTGGTGCTCCACACAAAATGAATATAGACTTTTACAAAAGGCATATACTGATTTTTTTAACTGACATAATATTTCTATTAATCTTTTCTCAAAAGTCAAAACTAACAATTTTTAAAGGTATTATTGATCGGGCTTAAGCCTGAAACTCAATCATAATAAATTTAACGCATAAGATTAAGAAACTGTTTAAAATTTATCTATTTGAAATGTTATATGTTTCTACCAAGATTCCATCCCTACAGGATTTTAATAGCTCCGTTAGGAGCGAAATCTTGGTAGAAAATTAAAACCCAATGATTCGAAGCCCCATCGGGGCGACATAACATTTATTTTATATGAAATTTAAACAGTCTCTAAGAAAATCATCTATGATCTCGGTATTAATCATAATTCATTGAACGGCATTGAATTGCGATATTTGGTATATTTGTATCAATGAAGAAGTTTCTCATCATAGCATTATTATCTGTTTATTTTGTTTCGATTACCGAGCTCAATCAGTTAACAAAATTGCCTATACTGGTACAGCATTTTGCAGAGCACAAGGGAAAAGATAATGATATCTCATTTTGGCAGTTTTTGGCGATGCATTACGCACAAAGCGACAATCATGATGGGGACAGAGAGAAGGACATGAAATTACCTTTCAAATCGCACGAGAGTTGTGTTAACGCAAGTACACTGGCATTTATACCTTCAGGTTTCGAGAATCCCTCTACAAAATTGATATACACTCCCAACAAAGCCTGGTCAATTTATATTGAACAATTTTTATCCACCGCGTATCTTTCCTCCATTTGGCAGCCGCCAAAATCTGCGTAATTTCAATTTTGATTTTCGGACTTCTCCGATATATATTGTATTTGGGTTTTCCTGATTCACATTACCGGGTAAAAATTAATTCAGAATGTTAAATAAGATCATCCGATTTTCTATTCAAAACAAACTCATTGTCGGGCTTTTTGTAATTGCGCTTGTTGTGTTTGGCGTTTATGAAGCCACAAAGCTGCCTATTGATGCTGTGCCGGACATTACGGATAACCAGGTGCAGGTAATAACAGTAGTTCCTTCATTTGGCGCTACTGATATTGAACGACTCATTACTTTTCCGATAGAACAGGCAAACAATAATATTTCAGGTCTAAAAGAGATCAGGAGTTTTTCCCGCTTTGGCTTGTCGTTGGTGACTATTGTTTTTGAGGATGCAACCGATATTTATTGGGCACGGCAGCAGGTTGCCGAGCGTTTGCAAAAAGTGCAGACACAAATTCCGCCCGGAATAGGAACGCCCGAACTCGGGCCGGTGTCAACAGGGCTTGGTGAGATCTATCAATATGTTGTACGGGCAAAAGATGGTTATGAAAACAAATACAATGAAACCGAGTTAAGGACTATTCAGGATTGGATCATTCGCCGGCAATTGTTGGGAGTTAAAGGAGTAGCCGAAGTAAATAGTTTCGGAGGCAAGCTAAAGCAATATGAGATCGCTGTTGACCCTAATAAGCTGCAGTCGTATAATATAACTATCAATGATATTTTTTCGGCGTTGGAAAAAAATAATCAGAATACAGGCGGTGCATATATTGAAAAAGGACCGACAGTTTTATTTATCAGAAGTGAAGGGTTGATCGGAAATATGGAGGATATTAAAAACATATCGATCAAAGCGACTTCAAATGGCACACCATTATTTATAAGGGATGTAGCCGATGTGCAGATCGGTTATGCCACACGTTACGGAGCAATGTGCTATAACGATGAAGGGGAGGTGGCCGGCGCTATTGTAATGATGTTAAAGGGCGCAAACAGCAGTGAAGTAATTAAAAATGTAAAGGAACGTATTTCTCAAATTCAAAAAACGTTGCCTGAAGGAGTTTTGCTTGAGCCTTTTTTGGACAGGACCAAAATGGTAAACAATGCTATTGGCACTGTCGAGAAAAATTTGATGGAAGGGGCGTTAATTGTGGTATTTGTTCTGGTGTTGTTTCTTGGAAATTTCAGGGCGGGATTACTGGTTGCATCAGTGATTCCTTTATCCATGTTATTCGCGGTTATTTTAATGAATGTATTTGGTGTGAGCGGAAACCTGATGAGCCTGGGAGCGCTCGATTTTGGTTTGATCGTGGATGGAGCCGTGATTATTGTGGAGGCTGTTATGCACCAGGTTGCACACAAATTTAAATTCAGAAGTGAAGATCAATTGAATCAAACGGAAATGGATGCGGAGGTCAATCATTCCGCGGGTAAAATGATGAACAGCGCTGTGTTCGGCCAGGTGATCATACTTGTAGTTTACTTACCTATTTTCGCTTTGCAGGGAATAGAGGGTAAAATGTTCAGGCCAATGGCGCAAACGGTAGCTTTTGCGTTGCTCGGAGCATTTACGCTTTCGCTTACTTATATTCCGATGATGAGTGCGTTGTTTTTAAGTAAAAAGACAAAGCACAAACCTAATGTATCGGATAGATTAATGAGTAGTATTGAACGCATTTATCAAAAAGCTTTGAGTAAAGTGTTGCGTCGCCCTGTTGTTGTTTTAACTACAGTAATTACGCTATTCATTTCGGCTGTAATTACGCTTACTTTTTTAGGCGGTGAGTTTATTCCTGCTTTGGAAGAAGGCGACTTTGCGGTTGATACCAGGGTACTTACCGGAAGTAATTTGAAAACCACCATTGAAAATACACAGAAAGCCGCTCATATATTAAAAACACGCTTCCCGGAAGTGGAAAAAGTGGTTACCAAGATCGGGAGCGGTGAAGTGCCAACAGACCCAATGCCCATGGAAGCAAGCGATATGATGGTAATATTGAAAGACAAAAGTGAATGGAAGTCGGCTAAAACATTCAATGAATTGGCTGAGAAGATGGGTGGCGCGTTGGAAGATATCCCGGGAATTACTGCGAGTTTTCAATTTCCGGTACAAATGCGGTTTAATGAATTAATGACCGGAGCACGGCAGGATGTGGTTTGTAAGATTTTCGGAGAGAACCTGGACACACTTGCATTGTATGCACAAAAATTAGGTGGTCTGATCAATACTGTTGAAGGAGCGAAAAACCTGTATGTTGAATCTGTAACGGGAATGCCCCAGGTGATAGTTGAATATAACAGGGCTGCGATCGCACAATATCATTTGACAATTGCCGATGTGAACAGGGTAATAAATACAGCTTTCGCCGGACAAAGTACAGGCCTTTTGTTTGACGGAGAAAAGCGTTTTGACATTGTGGTGCGATTGAATACGGACAGGAGGAAAGACCTGGAAGATGTGAGGAACCTTTTAATACCTGCGCCAAATGGCGTTCAAATTCCTTTATATCAATTGGCAAAAACAGAGATCCGGAATGGTCCTAACCAGATACAGCGTGAAGATGCAAAGCGCCGCATCATAATCGGTTTTAATGTAAGAGGGCGTGATGTACAAAGTATTGTAACCGAATTGCAGCAAAAGGTTGACCGGCAGATCAGGTTCCCTTCCGGGTATTATCTGACGTATGGCGGGGCTTTTGAAAATCTTAATGCCGCCCGACAGCGATTGCTGATCGCTGTTCCGGTTTCACTTGTTCTTATTTTCCTGCTTTTGTTTTTCGCTTTCAATTCTGTTAAACAGGGTTTGTTGATCTATTCCGCAATACCACTGTCAGCTATCGGTGGTGTTTTCTTCCTCGCATTGAGAGGCCTTCCATTTAGTATCAGTGCAGGTGTAGGGTTTATAGCTTTGTTTGGCGTTGCTGTGTTAAATGGAATTGTGTTGATCGCCGAATTTAACCGGTTAAAATCGGAAGGCTATGTTAACCTGCGCCGCATTGTTTTAACTGGAACAAAGGTTCGTTTACGGCCTGTGTTGATGACTGCGTTGGTGGCATCTTTGGGTTTTCTACCTATGGCCATAAGCAATGGCGCGGGCGCGGAGGTTCAGCGCCCTTTGGCTACAGTAGTTATTGGCGGACTGGTGCTCGCCACCTTTTTAACTCTTTTTGTTTTACCCGTTTTATATATTTTGTTTGAAAAGGGATTTAAAATAAAAGCAAAGCCGGGTGCAGCTGTTGTTTCATTGCTGTTAATTTGCTTGCCTGGATATACGTCTTTAGCTCAGACCCCGATCAATCTGAAGTCGGCAATAGATACTGCGCTTAAAAACAATCTGAATGTGAAAAATGAAAGGCTGCGGTCAGAATACCAGCAAAAGCTGATCAAATCGGCTGCTGCAATTCCGCAGACGAATGTAATCGGCGAATACGGCCAGCTGAACAGTTCTTACAATGATAACAGGTTGGGTGTTTCACAATCATTTAACTTTCCTGCGGTTTATATCAATCAAAAAAATCTGTTAACTGAAGATTGGAATACAGCTGTGTTGAATATTTCTCTTAAAGAGGAAGATACAAGAAGATCGGTGCGCAGGATTTTCTATACATTTCTTTATTTGAAAGAAAAGGAAAAGTTGCTTTTGAAAAATGACAGCATTTATAGTGTATTCCTTGAAAAGGCGAATTTGCGTTTTTCAAAAGGAGAAAGCAATATACTTGAAAAGGCAACGGCGGAAACCCAGCGTGGAGCTATCGCTGTACAGCTTAAGCAGCTACGTCACGACCTGGAAATAGTTCAGCTTCAATTCACGTTGTTGCTGAATACTACTGTCCGCCTTGTGCCGACGGAACCCGATGTTAAGTTAAATATGGTTGTAAGTCTGGATAGCACCCTGGTTATGCAGCATCCCTTTCTCAAAATAATTGAACAGCAGAAGAAAGTATCATTGATAAATCAGAAGCTGGAAAGGTCGAAATTTTTACCCGACTTAAATGTTGGATATTATAACATGAGTATGAAAGGCACAGGAGCGGATAATGTAATTTACAATTCTTCTTCACGATTCCAGGCCATGCAGGTTGGTGTTGGTATTCCCCTGTTTTTTGGCGCGCAAAGGGCGAGGCTTAATGCTTCAAAGATCAGCAGGAGCATAGCTGACAATACTTATTTGCAGGAGTTAAATGCCTTGCAGGCTCAATACAGGTCGGCCGTTGATCAATACCGGACAAATTTAACGGCGGTAAATTATTATGAAACAACCGGTCTTAAAAATTCGACTTTAATTTTTGATACAGCGAATAAACAATTTGCAAATGGAGAGATAAATTACCTGGAGTGGGTAATGTTAACTAACCAGGCTATCAGTATACGGTCAGGTTACCTCGATGCGGTTAATAGTCTCAATGAATCTATAATTCAGATCAATTATTTAACGACAAAATAATATTAAAATGAAGCACATATTAATGATTATCACCGGTCTTCTTGTATTATCCTCTTGCGGAGGGGAAAAAGATCCTGGAACCGGATCAAATGCCGCAGTAGATGAGCGGGTTGTTGTGCTTACCGAAGCGCAGCATAAAAGTGCGGGGATCGAAGTGGGTAAATTGGAGCGACGGAGCCTTTCAACAATATTGAAGCTTAACGGAAAGATAGATGTTCCCCCGCAAAATATGGTTTCTGTGAGCACCCCATTCGGAGGCTTCCTGAGATCAACTCAATTGTTGCCCGGGATGCATATTAAAAGGGGTGAGGTTATTGCTACAATGGAAGATCAGCAATACATTCAGTTACAGCAGGAATATTTAACGGCCAGGTCAAAACTGACGTTTACTGAAAATGAATACCACCGCCAAAAGGAGTTGAACCTGAGTAAAGCAAGCAGCGATAAAGTTTTTCAACAAGCTGAAATGGATTATACAAGTCGTAAAATTGAAGTAAGCGCTTTGGCAGAAAAGCTAAGACTCATAAATATTAATCCTGAATCACTCAATGAGTCCAATTTATCGCGCAGCATAAATGTATATTCCACCATTGATGGTTATGTATCTAAAGTAAATGTGAATATTGGTAAATATGTCAATCCATCCGACATACTTTTTGAGCTTATAAATCCGTTGGACATACATTTGAATTTAAAAGTGTTTGAGAAAGATCTCGATAAACTTTCGATTGGACAAAAACTTTTGGCCTTTAACAACAATCAACCCGAAAAAAAATATCATTGCGAAATAATCCTGATCAGCCAGGATCTTTCGGCAGACAGAAGCGCTGAAGTGCATTGCCATTTTGAAAATTACGATAAAACCCTGTTCCCGGGTATGTATATGAACGCGGAACTTGAGCTTAAAAGCAGTAATGTGGCTTCAATAAATGACGACGCTATTGTTAGTCATGAAGGAAAGGATTTTGTTTTTGTTGCTAAGGGGAACAATACATTTGAATTGCTTGAAATAAAAAGGGGGGCTTCAGAGAATAGTTTTGTAGAGATAATTTCTGTTGACGGAAAAGACCTATCCGGTATTCAGTTTGTTGCAAAAGGCGCCTATTCATTACTTATGGAGTTGAAAAACAAATCGGAGGAGTAAGATTTGTTTCATCTGTATATATTTTTGTAAATTATTAATTGTCAGATGGCTTTCACACCTACCGGCTCAAACTGCCACCGGCAGTTTGCCCTGCCATATTCATTTCGGTTGGTATGCCAAAAGGTTTATGGCTATTTCATGTGATCAGGTTTTCCAAATACAATGTTTAACTCTTAAACCTATCCTCCAGTTTCTTGAAAATATAAAAAACAGCCGGGCAAACCTGTGCGTTCTTCGCAGTCAGGTCAAGTAACTGGTAAACCTTCTTACGATCCGTATGTGGATATTCCCGGCAAGCAGTTGGCCGCGCATCATATACAGAGCAATAGTTGTCTTCGCCCAAAAATGCGCAGGGTGTACTATTTAAAACATAATCATTGTCCTCATCAATGTGTAAATACTTTTCAATTACATCAGAAGGACGGAGGCGAAGGTGTTTGGCCAAACGTTCAATATCCTTTTGGTAAAAAATGGGGCTGGTTGTTTTGCAGCAGTTGGCACAGGTAAGACAGTTAATTTGTTCAAAGGCTTCATCGTGCAATTCATGGAACGTATCATCCAGGTCATTCGGACGCATCCTTTTGATCCTGGTAAAAAGGGTTTTTATCGCGCTTTGCGCACGTTTTGCTTCACTTTTAAATTTTTCTAAGTCCACTTGGGTATCGTTTTTTACTCTCTCCCCTGCGGGGAGAGTAGGAGAGGGGCCACCTCCTGAAATATCAATGTTTCCCACACGGCGTATTCTTTTGCCGATGGATGTAATCCATCCGCAGCCACATGATCGGATTTGTTTTTCATTTGCTGAGTGGTGGGGAAAATATCAACCACTTTTAATCCACGTTTGTTTGCCTCACTTGTAATAATAGTATTAAACTCTTTAATACCTTCAGTAATATCTCTCCCATGTCCGTATTTGCCGCCATTGAGAGTAGCGCTAAAGTCAGGGATTGTAATTAAAACCAGGTTCCTTTTGTTTGGCAATTTTTCAAGTACCTTGTCAATAATATAATTAAGGTTAGAATGAAATTTTTCTATCTCCACTTTTTGTACCCAGTCGTTTACTCCTATTAACAGAGTTGCAAATGTCGGATTCGATGAATTAAAAACCGGCAATTCTTTATCAATAAGATCTTGTGTGGTCCAACCTGTAACGGAAGGGTTGGCGATCAGTTCGATTCTAACACCCGTTTCCTGCAAATGTTTGGTAAGCAAAACAGGCCATGCTTCATGTTTCTCAGCGCCCTCGCCAATTGTGTAGGAATCACCCAAAGCAACATAACGTATTTTATCACTGCTTGTCATTGTATTGTCGAACGGTTTAAATGAGGTACCACCCAAAAGTACTAAACATATTAGGCCGGATAAATAAGTTTTGTGAATTTTAGAAATAGGACGCTTTGATTTTTATTTTTTGCCGCTTGTCAACTAAGAACCAACAACTAACTACTCTCCTTTTCCCTCGTCCCTCGCCCTTCGTCTGCCTGCCGAAGCTCTTCAGCGTAGGCATGGCCCCTTCTCCCTTTTTTTCCTATTTTTGATCGATACTAAAGGTAAGCATTATGGAAAAATACGATCTCTGTATTATTGGCGGCGGGCCATCAGGCTATGCTGCTGCTATGCGTGCCATCGATTATCGTAAAAAGGTTTTGCTTATTGAGCAGGATAAGATCGGGGGAGCGGGCCTTTATAATGGAGCGCTTTCCTCCAAAGCAATGTGGGAATTCTCAAACAAGTTCGCGGCAGTGCGTTCCGACTTAAAAGCTCTTTCGAACGTGAACCTTGAAGTTGGTTATAACGACATGATCAAAGTGATGAATGAAGCTGTCTTTGATCGTAAATTTCAGTTGGCAGTACATCTCAAGCTTTTGCAAACCGAAACGGAAAGCAAGCTTTTTTATCATGAAAGAGGTGTAGGGAAATTAATGAATAAGAATGAAGTGAAAATCATAAAAGCGAATGAAGAAAAGACGATCTATACCGATAATATTATCATAGCAACAGGCAGCCGTCCGCGCAAATTGCCAACCATTCCTATTGATGAAAAGATAATTGTTACCAGCGATGGTGTCGCTTCATTTGCAGATGCTCCCGAGAGTATTGTAGTGCTTGGTGCCGGAGTTATTGGTTGCGAATTCGCGACAATTTTTTCAAACCTCGGTAAAACAAAAGTTTTTTTAATTGATAAAGCTGATCGTATTCTTCCTTTCGAGGATGAAGATGTGGCAGGTTTCGTGGCATCTAACCTCGAGAAGAACGGAGTAACTATTCACAAAAACTCGAGCCTCGTACGAATGGGAATTGTGGACGGAAAGGTCGAGTACGAATTATCATATAAGGATGGACATAAAGAGGTGCATCGCGTTGAGAAGGCGCTGATCTCAGTAGGTCGTGTTCCGAATACGGATAATATTGGCTTGCAGGAAGCAGGGGTTAAAGTTGACGAACGTGGTTTTGTGGCCCAGGAGGATACGCAGACAACTGTTCCAAATATATATGCTGTAGGTGATATATCGGCGAATATAGCCCTTGTGAACGTTGGGGAAATGGGCGGTCGTTACGCTGTTGAGCGGATCTATGCAAATAACAGGCGCAAACTTAATTTCGACAATTTATCATCCATCATGTTTTTAAATCCTGAAGTAGCTACAGTTGGGTTAAATGAGCAGCAGGCACTTGAAAAAAAGCTTAATTTCAGAGTAGTGAAAATTGACTATTCCTGCATTGCTCGAGCCATTGCCATGCGTAAAACACAGGGGTTTTTCAAAATACTTGTTTCAGATGATGATGACATGCGTATATTAGGAATGCGTGTGGTGGGTGAACATGCCTCAAGCGCCATCCAGGCTGTTGCGCTTCTTATATCAATGAATAAGGGAGTACGGGAATTGGCCGAAATGCTTCATCCTCACCCCTCAATAATAGAAGGAATACAAGAGGGGGTGCGTATGTTGCTTGGAAAATCGGTTTTTAAGTCGTCTGTTTTTAAGGATAAATTGAAATGTTATCGTTGTGTAGATGGTATTATTATACCAATGGAACGTCTTTAAAGGATAATAAATTTCATTTTGTCGTACTTTTTTAAGCATTAATCAGACAATCTCCGTAGTATGTACTAAGTTTTGTTGCAAAGTCAATTATTTACTACTTTCGTACACCTAAATTTCTTATTCCTGATGAAGATCGCCATTCCAAAAGAAACAAAATTCAAAGAAAACAGGGTTGCACTCTCCCCTGATGTTATTAAAGATTTCGTTAAAAAAGGTTTTGAGGTAGTTGTTGAAAACGGAGCGGGACTCAATTCTTTTTTCTCTGACGAGTCTTACAGTGCCGCCGGAGCTCAATTAACTTCGGATAAATCAAAACTTTATTCCGAAGCCGATGTGGTGCTTAAAGTGAATGCTCCTGCACCTGATGAAGTTGCTAAAATGAAAAAGGAAGCAGTTCTTATTTCATTTATGTTCGCAGCTACAAACCCTGAATTGGTTAGTGCGTGCGAAAAAGCGGGTATTTCGGCTTTCTCAATGGATGCCGTACCACGTATTTCAAGAGCTCAGAAAATGGACGCACTTAGTTCACAGGCTAACCTTGCAGGTTATAAAGCGGTGTTACTTGCTGCGGATACCATTGGAAAAATATTACCTATGATGACCACTGCCGCGGGAACAATCCGTCCCTCGAAAGTGGTGATCTTTGGTGCCGGTGTCGCCGGTCTTCAGGCTATTGCAACCGCAAAACGTTTGGGTGCTGTAGTGGAAGTAAGCGACATTCGTCCTGAAACAAAGGAACAGGTTCAATCTCTTGGCGGAAAATTCATTGAGATGAAAGGTGATGCCAGCATTAAAATTGAGGGTGGTTACGTGAAAGGTGTATCTGAAGAGTTCTTGAAAATGCAGCAGGAGTTGGTTGCAAAACACGTTAAAGAAGCTGATATCGTTATTACCACAGCGCTTATACCGGGAAAGAAAGCCCCATTGCTTGTTACCGAAGAGATGGTAAAAAGTATGCGTTTCGGTTCAGTGATAGTTGATATGGCTGTTGAACAAGGCGGAAATGTTGTAGGCAGCGAATTAAATAAAACAGTTCAGAAGTATGGCGTTACGATTTTGGGAGAAGGTAATATACCAAGCCTCCTGCCAATGAATGCCAGCGACCTGTATGCAAAGAATATTCAAACCTTATTTTATCACCTGGCTGATAAAGACAAGTTCAAGTGGGAGATGGAAGAAGATGTGACCAAAGGCTCACTCATTGTGTATAAAGGACAAGCTGTTCACCCAAGTGTTAAAAAAGCAGCAACAGTATAAGTAGTGTCATTTTGCCCGTTTTTACGGGAGAAGAATATAAACGCAAATTAATAAAACATGGAAAACCTTTTAAGTTTTATCAGCCAGCACGAAGAGATGATTTATTTTATCGTTCTGTCCATTTTCGTTGGCATTGAAGTTATCGGCGGTGTGCCAACTGTACTTCATACACCTTTAATGAGTGGTGCAAATGCAATTCATGGAGTGGTAATTGTAGGTGCTATTTATGTGATGCTTAATACCGCAGCCGATAATTACGTTGCTTTGGCATTGGGATTTCTTGCTGTGATACTCGGAACACTCAACGTTGTCGGAGGCTTTGTTGTTACCGATCGCATGCTTGAAATGTTTAAGAAAAAATAAATTTATAAGTAAACAATAACTCAATAAGTTATGTCTGGACACATTCTGGGAATTATATACCTCATTGGATCGGTAACATTTATCATCGGATTAAAGATGATGGGAAACGCAAAAACAGCCCGTAAGGGAAACCTTATTGGCGCCGCAGGTATGACTTTAGCCATCCTTGGTACAATTTTTCTTTTTGTTAAGAAAGATGAAACCGGCCAGGTGATTTCAGATTACCAGGTGCCAGGTATGATTTATGGACTTATTTTCCTGGCAATTCTTATCGGTACTGTTATTGGTTGGATGACGGCTAAAAAAGTACAAATGACCAAAATGCCCGAGTTGGTATCAATGTTCAATGGTATGGGTGGAGCTTGTGCGGCGTTAATATCGTTGATCGAGTTTAATCATTTGTCTCATTCAGGTGAAGCTGCAAGTCATGGAACATTACTTTCAATTATGGCAGGTTTGGTGATTGGAAGTGTTTCTTTTTCCGGTAGCGTTATTGCATTTTTAAAGCTGAATGGAACGATGGCAAAACCTATCCGCTTGCCAAGCTATAATATTATCAATACGATCATTATGTTGGCTGTGTTTGCCTTTGCGGGGTATTTGATCATGACAGGCGGCAACTTAATGCTTGTATACTTGTTATTTGCGGCTGCTCTGTTTTATGGGGTAATGTTTGTTATTCCTATTGGTGGTGCTGATATGCCTGTTGTTATTTCATTATTGAACTCATTTACAGGTTTGGCTGCAGCATTTGGTGGATTTTTGTATGATAATAAAGTAATGTTAACCGGAGGTATATTAGTTGGTTCGGCCGGCACCTTGCTTACGTTGGTAATGTGTAAAGCGATGAACCGTCCGTTGAGTAACGTTATTTTCGGTGCCTTTGGTGCAAGTAGCGATACAGCGGATACCGGTGGTGCAAAAGGTAATATCAAAGACATCACTGTTTCCGATCTTGCTATTTTAATGAACTACTCTAAAAGAGTTGTAATTGTTCCTGGTTATGGTTTAGCGGTAGCCCAGGCTCAGCATATTATTCACGAACTGGAAATGTTGCTGGAAGAACGTGGCGTTGAGGTAAAATACGCTATTCACCCTGTGGCGGGACGTATGCCCGGCCATATGAACGTTTTGTTGGCCGAGTCGAATGTTGATTACGGCAAGTTGGTTGAGATGGATGAAATAAATCCGGAACTTGAAAATACAGATGTTGTGCTCGTTGTTGGTGCAAACGATGTTGTAAATCCCGCTGCTAAAAGCAATCCAAGTTCACCGATCTATGGTATGCCGATATTGGAAGTTGATAAAGCAAAAAACATTATCGTTAACAAACGCAGTATGAATGCCGGTTATGCCGGTATCGAGAACGACCTGTTCTACGATCCGAAAACAAGCATGTTCTTTGGTGATGCCAAGAAAGCGCTGACCGAACTAGTTGCAGAAATTAAAACTTTGTAAATAGTTGTCTGTTGTTGGTTGTCAGTTGTTGGATGAGAAGTTTGGAATGAGGTACTTGCCCCCGACAACTAACAACTATCAACCAATAACTAATTTCCTTTGAAAGTATCCATCATCACTACTTGTAAGAATAGTGAATCCACCATAGAGGATACCATCAGATCTGTTTTATCTCAGGATCATCCGAATATGGAGTATATTATTATTGATGGCGGCTCAACCGATGGGACGCTTGATATAATAAGCAAGTATCGTAACAGAATAGCCACTATTATCTCCGAACCTGACGCAGGATTTTACCACGCTATTAATAAAGGCATAACCCTCGCAACAGGAGACATTATCGGAAATTTAAATTCAGATGACTTTTATCCTTCTCAAACTATTATCTCGCAGGTTGTGAGTGCTTTTTCAAACAATGCAGTAGAAGCCGTTTATGGCGATCTGCATTATGTTGATAAAAGCAATACGCAAAAAATAATCCGCAACTGGCGGGCCGGCCAATATAGTGAGGAGCTGTTTTTTAATGGCTGGATGCCGCCACACCCGACTTTTTTTGTAAAGAAAGAGGTATACAATAAGTATGGTGTATTTAATACTGAACTTAAATCAGCAGCGGATTACGAAATAATGCTGCGTTTTATTCATAGATACAAAATAAGCATTGCCTATTTGCCCCAGGTACTTGTTAAAATGCGGGTAGGAGGGAAAAGCAATATTACAATTCTGAATCGTATCAAAGCCAATCTGGAAGACAGGAAAGCATGGAAAATAAATGGTTTACGCCCAGGTTTCCTTACCCTTTTTCTTAAGCCATTGTTAAAGCTGAGTCAGTACTGGAAATAATTAGCTATTTATTTTTTAGTTTCCATCGATTATACTCTTCTACGATTTTTCCAATATCGTCATAGCTATAAATTTTATTTTTTATTTTTAAAGCTAATTCAGGATAGTCTTCAAAGTATATAGAAACTTTGTCTCTAAACTCCCCTTTATCGATTATTGCTGGGGTATTTCCCTTTACATACAAAGTATACTCTTTCGAGATATATGAGCCTGAGCTTAAGCCAGGAACAGAATTGGGATAGTCCTTCATTATTTCCCGATATAAAAGATAAAGGGGCCCCGAAATATCAGTTGCCCAAAAAAGGTAACTATTGCCAAAATACCCTAATTTTGATGCCAAGTTTTCCCTGGAATTTTTAGGTGGTTCGTTAAAAAAAAAGTACTCAATGTTTGATTCCAAAAATTCCTTGATATTATAGTTAGTATATGGTCTTTCTTCATTTTCTCCCTTCATTTTAAACATAACAGATGTCCAATCTCCAGTTATCCTTGTTTCTCCATATAATGTATCATTATTTAGTAGGATAATATATTCTGGTTTCCAAAACGATTGATCAATATGTATAAGACGTTGAGAATTACCATGAGTAGTGTCCTTCAATATCCCTCTCGCTAATATTTCAGCTTTGTTATTTGTGTCAAGAATATATCCCTTGAGTTCTCGAGTACTTAAATACTCATTTCTAATTTTTCCTTTCTTATAATTGTAATCGAAGAAAATGTTATTATCGTTAATTAATGTTATGCGACATACAATAGTGTCTCCGCTTAATTTGATAAGTTTATCTCTTAATTCTTGGGAATGGAGAGTTTCATAAGTAAATATGCTTATAAATAAAATCAATTGTCGGAACGACCTGGTCATTATTTAAAATAATTAATTTAATTAAAGAATTCTGCAGTTTTTATTGTAGGGAGATACCTTAACAAATAAATACCAGCAACTAATATACAAAACCCCGTAAATTCAGGCAATATCCTAAAATAGGGATTTCCTGTAATCTTGCTGGTCAATAAATTCCAATAAAATTTCTGTTTCACAAAGCTCCGATTGTTAATAACCGGAGTCCTTTTGTTGATACTGCTTGGATTTTTACTTTTTAGGCAATAGTTTTTAAATGCAACGTTATTTTGATGCACGATTTTGTTAATGAAGTGTTGATTACTATGCTGCTCGGGCGAGTTTTTGTTTTTCTTCGATTCGATTTGCAATGATCGAAGCGTTAGCAGTCATCATTCCAAAAAATATCCAGCACTTTTCTGTTTGCTCTGTCCTTGCTTTTATGCGATTGAGCAAGTAGTGATTTTTTTCATTGCCAAAACTTCCTTCTAATACTGTTGAACGGTATTTGTTGAGTATTGTTCGCATTTGATCAGCTTGTGCTGTGTATTGTTGTTGCTGCTTTCCTTTTGGAATAAAATTGGTTTGTATTTTTTGAGCGGTGGCATATTTTCTGTTTTTGTTTGTTGCGTAAATGGCATCTGCACTGTGGTGTGTGCATTTGCCAAACAATTTTCGCTGAAGATATATTCCGTTCTGGTAATGCGTGCTTTCATTAAACGCATCAAAACTCAGGTGTTCAATAAAACCAATCCCGCCAACCATTAGTTTGTTTACTTTGGCACCAAACTCAACTGGCTTTACTTCCTTACCTCTGATAATTGGGCGGATATAGGGTTTGCTCAAGGATACTATGCGATCTTCGATTGTCGCTCCTTTTTCTCCGTATGCCTTTTTATGTTGTTGAACATATACTTTTTTTATTGTCTCCAACATCTTGGTTTTACGGACAGATAGAGTGATAATGTATTTGTTGTTCAATAGGCCCCAACCTTCCATTAAACGGAATAAAAATTTCAATAGTTTTTTCCTTGTGCGCCTTTCTTGTCGCTTTGTCTTCTTGCGCTTTTTCTGATAATCTGTAAACAGAAGCAGGTGCTTTTTATAATTGCTTCGGCTTTTACGTAAGCCTAATTTTTCGCGTTGCAATTGAATAAAACCATACTGTTTCTATGCGGATATCTTCCATATGTGGCTTCCAATACCCGGCTAAAACCTTTTGAAGTTCTTCTATATCTAAATGATCTCCCAAATAGCTTCGCCAACTACTGGGTAAGTTTTTATCCTGGATACGTTCAAAGGGTTTTAGTGATAGGCCACAAAATTGTTGCATGCTCCAATCGGTGTTGATCCTATCAATGAGCATGGCATCACTCATACACAAGTAATGCTTCAAAAACATAAGGGCTATACCTCCTTTTATATCAAACCATGGTTTGCACCCCATTAAGCTTTGCTGGTGAGGGGTGGGAGGGATTTTTTTCGATATTTCGTCAAAAGGAATGGCTAAATAAAGTTTGCCTAAATCGGTTTGTAAAAAACTTTTATCTAGTAATTCTTTGTCAGAAAATAGTAAATTTGTGGTGCGATTCACGCCCCACTTTGCGCAAATTCTTTGCCATTGTGGGGCTTTTTTACATGCGACTTATCACCAAACCATTGTGAATAGTGATGTTGAGGTTTTCGTGATTACCCTATTTAACGTGAGCTATGGATTAAATTGACAACAAACGGTTGATAATAAAAAAGTTAAGATTAAAAAGATAAGGACTTGAGGTGAAAATTAGAGGAAAAAAATAAACCTCTACAACCCC
>JACPDY010000112.1 GCA_016183775.1 Bacteroidota bacterium | reverse complement strand
TTTGTAAGGTGGAAGTATTTCCATTACCTAAATTCCAGCTGTATGTCAGGCCGGAGCCTGGCATTGAGTTATTTATCATAACTGTGGGATTATTGAAGCATACTGCTTTGCTCGTGAAATTAGCTGTGGGGGCAGGGTTGGAATTTATTGAAATTGTATTTGTTGTGGTACATCCTTTTGCATCGGTAACGGTCAGGGTATAATTACCTATACTTAACCCCGTTGCCAATGAGGTTGTTTGCCCATTGTTCCATTGATAAGTATAGTTCAAGGTTCCTCCGGATACTGTGGTACCTGCAGAACCTAATGCATTTGGGCAAACAGAAGTTCCGCTTATGGTAAGAATTAGCGCCGGGGGTTCTGTGATCGTAATCGATTCAATGGCAGTGCAGTTATTGGCGTCGGTAACGGTAATTGTATATGCTCCCGCAATTAAACCGCTTGCTGTTTGATTGCTTTGTCCGTTGTTCCACAGATAACTATAAGGAGTTGATCCTGCTGATGGCGTTGCTGTTATGGATCCTGTCGGTGAGCCAAAGCATAATACGTCTTTTAGAGCTGATGTTATTGTTGGAGCCGGGTTTAATATTATTAATGCCACTGCCGTATTACTACAGCCATTAGCATCGGTACCGGTAACTGTATAGGTAGCAGCTTGCTGTAGACTGGCTATGGGGTTTGCAATATTTGCATTGCTTAATCCAGTTGTGGGGATCCAACTATATGTAACAGCACCCGATGATCCCATCTGAACACTGCCTCCACCCTTGCAGATAGAACCACCTGTAGCAGATATTACCGGATTTTGATTTACTGTTATTACTGCTACCGCCGTATTGCTACAGCCATCCGCATCTGTTCCCGTTACCGTATAAGTAGTAGTTTGTACAGGAGATAATATCTGAGATGCTCCAGAAAGATTACCCGGCTGCCAGATATAGCTGAGCGCCCCGCCGGAGGAAATAGTTCCGGATTGACCAGTACAAACATTGGCACCAGTGGTGGTTATAGATGGATTTGGATTCACTGTAACTGTAACTGTTGTTGTGGCGTTACAACCGTCAACAGATGTTCCAACAACAGTATACGTTGTAGTAGTTAAAGGGCTCACTGATACTCCGGCAGTCTGCGCTCCTGTATTCCACGAATATGTGGCGGCACCATTAGCCGTAAGGGTAGCTGTGCTGCCTTCGCAAATTTTCTGCGGGATTACTGACAATATAGGTGTCGGATTTACAGTAACAACTACCGTCGCGGTATCACTGCATCCTGAGGTAGTTCCTATTACTGTATAGGTTGTAGTAACAGAAGGGCTCACCGAAATACTAGGGGTCGTATCCCCTGTTGACCATTTATAAGTAGTAGCTCCACTGGCAGAGAGACTATCGCTATCTCCTTTGCAAATAGCAATCGGGGTTATAACCAAAGTAGGTTTCACACAGCAACTTAATGCACATGTTTGCGTAGGCACACAATTCACATTATTTGTGCAAAATGTAACAGAAGGAGGAATGGTGCCCGCACCAGACGGGCGTATATTGGGGTTATTTTGTATGCAAAGATCCACATTTCCGGATATAGCTGTAGTAGCAGCACTTCTGGTAATCCCGTTGCCAACACGTATCTGTCCGTATCCTCCGGATGTTGGTCCGGTAATCTGAGAAAATGCAGTTAGAGAAATGTTATTACCTACATTCACACAACTTCCGCTTTTCACGACAAGATTGGTTTGAGTCGATGTTGAAATATTTCCACCTACACTGACCATACCGGCAAAAGTGATTGTGGCAGTAGTAGCGTTCGAAAAATCTAAATTCCCAACGATTGTAACTTAACCTCCTAAATACCAATCCGGGTGGGTTCCGTTTACACCTTTTACATTTCCACCAACATATAAGCATGCACCTGCATAGTTGTTGACCTTAAAACTTTTTACTCCTGGTATATCTCCACAAATAACCATTGTGCCATAATTATTTACTACGCAATGTACATAAGGGGCCAGGCTGGTGAGGTAATACTGACCCTTATTACATAATACTTCTTTGTCTAAAACACCACCATTGGTGAGTGTTAGCCCACCTCGGATAATACCTTCATTACACAATTTGCCTCCGGAGGATAGGGTTATATTTCCATTGACCACTCCGGTTGGTGTTACGCATACCGAATCCCCGGTCATCACCGTAAGGTTTCCATTATAAACTGTACTGATGGTAATATTACAGGAGCAATTGCATTGTGCTATTGCACTGGATATATATAACTGTACGAATAGCATATAAATAACAAGGGCATAGATTTTTCTCATAAACAAATTAGCTTAATTAACAATTATTTTTTTTTGTGCTGAATGATTTTTAGTCATAATACCTACTGTATATATGCCTTGAGGAAACTCTCTCAGATCAAGAGTTAATTCCCCTGTGTTGACGAAAGAAGTTTTATCTTTTATTTGATTGCCCATTATATCATAAACTGCGATTTTGTACGGCTCAACAGATTTAACCTTCATCGTAAATAACCCGGAGGAGGGATTAGAAAACACATTGAATATTGGGTAAAGTGAATCTGCCTGGTTGACGGATTGGCTGCTGTTTACTGTAACCTGAAGTAATGTGCTGTCTGTGCATCCCAACTCATCCATATAGGCGTATTTAACAGTATGAGTCCCGATACCTGCGAGTGAAGGGTCAAAAGTATTTCCGTTTACACCAGCTCCAAAGAAAACACCTCCCGGAGGGACACCTGTCATTGTCACCGCAGAATCGGTATTTCTATAAACAGTATCCAAACCAGTAATACTTAACAAGTGCCGGTTGCCAACCTGTGCAAATACAACCTGTCGGATACTTTCACATGTCTTGTTAGCTTCGGTCACGATCTCCCAGTCGTACATGTACGGATAGTATTTATCCTGTCCTGTGCCGTATAATTCTATAATATTAGAAATCCTGTAGGGAGAAAAAGAAGGGATTGTATCCCTCCACAGGTAAGGAGTTTTACTGAATAACTTATATCCATAACCAGGTTTTACAGAAAAGTTTAAAACAACTCTGCTTTCGCCGGCGGGTATAAATACCGCGATGGATTCAAGTAGATTATCCAAATTATCAAACAGTTGAAATGTTCTGAGCCTGACAGAATCCGCATATACTTTTATGCTTCGTATGGTAAGAGGAGTAAAACAGTTAAATGTAATGTAGTCTGCACCTGCATGGTATGAAAAGTATCGGCCGCAAATGAAGTAATTGCTGAAACCAAGTACTTTGTTGTAGATGATATCACGGGTGTTACAAAATGGTTACCCTTAAATTGGAAAACCCCGGTCGAATCATACCAATACATTTCACCAAAACCACTTGCTGACAGCGTGGCATTTCCTGTTTGGCAGATTGTATCTGCAGATACCTGGATTATCTTGGGATCAGCAAGTGCAACTATTTTCAAGGTGTCTGAAAGGGCGGTGCCGCATTGATTTGTAACGTTAACGCTATAGTTCCCCTTTTGTTTAACTATAATGGATTGTGTTGTTTCCCCATTCGACCAGAGGTAGGAAGTTCCTAAATTGGCTTTTAATACGATAGAATCTGTTCCTGAACAAAGTACTCTCCCTTGTTTAGTGGAGATGGATGCAACAGGTGTATTGCTTTGTTTCGTCAGGTTTATAGGAACCGCAACCCAGTTATTATTATTATTTGATTCCATGAAGTGATCCATTGGATCCACTTCGACAACCAACCAGTATTGGCCATTACATGTGCCATAAGGGATAGTGATATTCATACCGGGTGTGTTAAAGGGATAGATATCCACATATCCTACAGAGATACTTTGTTCTTTATCGCAACCAGGAGTGCGTATACCCATTCCGTAATTGTTGATATTGGAACTATCAAGTACCTGGTTAGCGTTGTCGCGGCAATATCCGTTGCTTTGTGAACATTCATCAAAATCTGACAGGCAAAAACTGATTTTTGCTGCTTGACCCACTATATCCCATTGCCGGGGATCGGGCGTTAAAGAATTTTTCATGCGAAGACTGACATACAGCCAGTCTTCAACATGCATATGAAGATGAGTATTGTGATATGACATTATTCCTGCTGAAACATCATAGCTGGAAATTGCTGATCCATTTTTCGTGTAGATACGTTGTTTTACAAATATTTTCGGATTACTTCCATCAGGGCAGAGGGTAGGGGCCTTGCCGATAATTGTATCACCGCTGCATACAAAAGTATCTACGGTTAATACATGCAAGGGGCCATATCCTGTATTGGGTGTTGCGCCGGTTACCAGTATTTGACCATTGAAGAGTGTGTTCCCACTTTGCGAATATTCTTTATACCCGTTAACTCCCGTGATCGCAGTATGTGATATAACCAAATCAGGAAGCAACAGGCATGCTGAAGTGCCATCTTCACAAACACACGCTGAACCGTTGTTGAGAGAACATTGAGAATATATTTTACTATCACACAATGTATTTAGTGCTATAAAAACGATCACTTTATTTAGAATTGATCTTCTCATGATGTAATTAATATGACTATTGCTCACAATATTCACTCCGTTTGATTTATACTTTCATTTCACCAAACTCACATGTCCTACATAATTATGTTTCTTATCAAAAATGTCTATGAGTTTAACTTTCCATACATAGACATCCTGCTGAGCAATGTTTCCGCTGTTTGAGTTCAGGTCAGCTCCCCCTGGCATTACTTTTCCATCCCATTTACAGGCAGAAGGCATACCATCCTGACCCATTCTGTCCCAGTCCGTATTTTTCCCAGCGTATTGGCAATCCCAGATCAGGTTGCCCCAACGGTCGAATACCCAAATACCGTATTCCTTTATACCCCTTCCCTTACCAAAGAAATATTCATTCCCCCCATT